>JAEDOB010000092.1 GCA_016302225.1 Oscillospiraceae bacterium
GGAAAGATACATTGATCGGCGGTTCCCGAATTATGGGAAAATACAAATCGGTTACAAAAAATAACAAAATAGAATTATCTATTGAAAAAAGGGAAAAATTATGCTATAATTCAAAAAGTGAGTTTGAATGAGGTGAGCATTATCATGGAATTCGGCAAAACTATGTGTTTTTCGGGACACCGCCCCGAGAAGCTCCCCGATTACGGCGACAAGCACTCAACTGCCGTAAGAGCACTTATGAGCGTCATAAATATGGAGATAATGAACAGCATCTCCGAAGGCTATACCCGATTTATGACGGGAATGTCGAGGGGTGTTGACCTCTGGGCAGGCGAAATGGTGGCAGAGCTTAAATGCAGAGGAGAAAAAATCGAGCTTTACGCCGCACTCCCATATCCCGGCTTTACCGACAGATTTACGGGGGACGACCACTGGACAGCGGGACATATCCTTGCCAACGCCAACGATGTTTTCACCATCAGCCCCGCATATTCCAAGGACTGTATGCGCCTGAGAAATCAGTATATGGTAAACTGCTCCCACAAGCTGCTGGCGGTCTGCCATGACAGCCGAAGCGGTACGGGACAGACTATCCGCATGGCAGAAAGGGCGGGGATAGAAGTGAAGGTCATTGACCTTGCACCCTATTTTGAGCTTTCCGATAGTTTCTCTCCAAAATAGAGCAGCATATCTATTATATAGCGAAAACGGAAATTTTTCAAGCGGTTTTGAAGCTTTTTTCTGAAAAAAATTTGAAATAAGCTATTGACAAAGCCCACAGTATTTCAGCGGACGGACATTTCAACTTTTTCAACTTCACTTTCAACAAAATTTTCAACAGTCTGTTGAAAGTTGTCCTCGCATATTCGAAAGGCAGGTCACACTAATGGCAAGCAAAAAAGTAAAGATAGCCGCCACCTATTTTATCACCATCATTCTGACAATGGTGCTTCTGGGCGGAACGGCTTATTTTATCATCACACATTACGTATTCGCCGAAAAGGACGACGGCAGCGACCTTGACGCACTGTTAAAGCCCGACACGCAGACCGTCACCGAGGGTTATCAGCCCGCATTTGAGAATAACAAGACCATTCTTCTTATCCTCGATGCGGAAAAGAGGGAGTCGGGCAGCTGCTTTCTTCTGCTGAGATTTCTCCCCACCGAACAGGGTGCGCTGGTCATGCCCCTTCAAAGCGACTGCGAGGTAAACGGCGCAAACGGAAAAACTACCCTCTACGAGCTTTTCCGCACAGGCGGCACTACCAAAGCCCTTGCCGCCATCAAGGAGATAACAGGTCTTGACATAGACAGGTATATGAAATTTGACAAGAACAGCTTCACAAACGCTTTGGATATATTCGGCGGCGTAAACTACAAGATACCCTACCAGCTTATTTACGACAACAAGGAAACGGGCGAAATGACGGTAATCCAGGAGGGCGAGCAGTTCCTGGACGCTACCCTTATCCGCAGGGTGCTTACCTATCCCCTTTACAAAAACGGCGAAAGCTACCGTGCCACCGTGCTTGCAATGCTGACCGCCGATATGTTCAATCAAAATCTGGGCACGGGAATGTCCGACCGTCTGGACAGCTGCTTCTCCACCGTTATCAACAGCGGTGTGGAAACAAACATCACCAGCTATGACTACGAGGACCAGAAAAAAGCCCTTGCCTACGTCCTTGACGCCGAGGAGGACACCGTCGGAATAGTTCTCCCCATCGGCGGCTATAACGAGGACGGAAGATATGTTATGAATTCGGATTTTGTGCGGCTTCTGCCCGAAACGCTGATGACCGTTCCCCCCGCATATCCCACAACAACGACAGCTGCCGAATCAGCCAATGAATAAGCTTGAAATTCTCGGGAAATATTTCGGCTGCGATAGTTTCAGAAGCGGTCAGGAAACGCTTATTGACGGCATTTTGTCGGGGAAGGACGTTTTGGGCATACTCCCCACAGGCGGCGGAAAATCCCTTTGCTATCAGCTGCCCGCACTTATGCTGGACGGCGTAACGGCGGTAATTTCCCCGCTAATTTCCCTGATGACCGACCAGCGGGACACACTTTCGGAACGTGGGATAAACGCCGTTTGCCTGAACAGCGCAGCTTCTCTTGACGACAATGCAGCCGCCGAACGTGCGCTTATTTCGGGACGTGCAAAGATAGTCTATCTCTCCCCCGAACGTCTGGAAAATCCGAGGATGCTTTCCGTTTTCTCGAAAATACGGCTTTCTCTCCTTGCCGTGGACGAAGCACACTGCATTTCCCAGTGGGGACACGATTTCCGTCCCGCATATCTGAAAATTGCCGAATTTGCGGAAAATCTCCCGAAACGCCCCATAATCGCAGCCTTCACCGCCACCGCAACGCCTGCGGTCAGGCGGGATATTTTTGAGCGGTTAAGGCTTAATGACCCCGTGACGGTCATTAACAGCTTTGCCCGTGATAACCTGTTTTTTGAGGTGAAACGTCAGCCAAATGATGCCGAAAAGCTGCTTGACACGGCGGGATTTCTCCGAAGAATGGGCGCAGATAAGGGTTCAAGCGGCATTATCTACTGTTCATCAAGAGAGAGAACGGAAACGGTTTCCCGAAGCCTTAGCGGAATGGGCTTTTCCTGTCTGCCCTATCATGCGGGAATGTCCGCCGAGGAAAGACAGTACAGTCAGAACGCCTTTCTGTCGGGACAATGCCCCGTTATCGCTGCCACAAACGCCTTTGGTATGGGGATAAACAAGCCCGATGTGCGGTTCGTCCTCCATTACAATATGCCTGCCTCCCCCGAAGCCTATTATCAGGAGGCGGGACGGGCAGGGCGTGACGGAAAATCGGCGGTTTGCCGTCTGCTTTATTCGGACAGCGACAGCTTTATTATCCGTGCCCTTATTGACGAAACCGAGCTGGACGGGGAAACAGCCGCATTTGTCAAAAATGTTCGCTTAAAGCAGCTTTCGGCAATGGAAAATATTCTCCGTTCGGGAAACTGCCTGCAAAATGAGATACTGCGCTATTTCGGGGAAAATTCGTCAAAGCGTTGTGGGAGATGTTCTGTCTGCGACGGGCGGACACAGCTTCGGGACTGCACCGTCGAAGCGCAGAAGATACTCTCCTGCGTAAAGCGAATGGGAGAACGGTTCGGCATCTCCGACACAATAGCCGTACTGCGGGGGATAAACAGCCGATTTATTACGGAAAACGGCTTCGATAGGCTGTCAACCTACGGCATAATGTCGGACAGCAGCGATAAGGAAATTCGGGAAATTACCCTTGAACTTATAAAGCAAGGCTATCTGAAACAGTCCGAGGACAGAAGCCTGCATTTTACGGAAAGCACGCCGAATGTCCTCTATGCACGGACACGCTTTCTTGTCAGACTGCCAATACAAAGCAGTACAGCTGAACAATTCACGCCAGCCGACGCCGTAAAGGAGCTTCTCTCCCCGCCCGTACAGTATGACGAAAGGCTTTTTGCCCGACTGAAGGCGGTTCGGGACAAGGTGTCCTCCGTATGCGGACTGCCTGCCTATGCGGTAATGCCCGACAATGCTCTCGGAGAAATAAGCTCGGTCAAGCCCACAACAGCCGATGATCTTCTGAAAATAAAGGGCGTTTCCCCCGAGCATTTCAGACGGTGCGGGGAACGGCTTCTTGCGGAAATTTGCGCATACATAAAAGAAATCTCATAAACAAAAGCTATCCCCCGCCAAAAGGTACGACCCTTTGACGGGGGATAGCTTCTTATAAATCAAATCGCCTGCGCCGTATAAAGCCTGTAATAAAGACCCTTCTTAGCAAGCAACTCCTCGTGAGTGCCCGACTCGGCAATGCCCTTGTCGGAGATGTAAAGTATGCGGTCGCAGCTTTTGATGGTGGACAGACGGTGTGCGATAATGAAGGACGTTCTGCCCTTTAACAGGTGGTCGATACCCTGCTGCAAGCCACGCTCCGTCTTTGCGTCAATGGACGATGTAGCCTCGTCCAGAACAAGTATCTTCGGGTCTGCAAGGATAGTCCTCGCAAAGGCAATAAGCTGCTTCTGTCCCTGAGAAAGCACCGAGCCACGCTCCTTGACCTCGGTATCATAGCCCTTGGGGAAGCTCATAATAAACTCGTCCGCACCGACTATCTTGCAGGCTGCCCGAATTTCCTCGTCGGTAGCATCAAGCCGTCCGTAACGAATATTGTCACGGATAGTCCCGCTGAAAATAAAGCTGTCCTGCAGCATTATTCCCATCTGCGAACGGAGAGAATGAAGCGTTACCTTGCTTATGTCGTTCCCGTCAATAAGAATTTTTCCGCCGGTAAGGTTGTAAAATCTCGAAATCAGGCTGACAACGGTAGTCTTTCCCGCACCCGTAGGACCGACAAGAGCGATACTCTGCCCCGGCTTTACGTCCAGATTGAAATTCTCCAGAACATTCACGCTGCCGTCATAGGAAAAGTCAACATTCTCGAACTTGACATTTCCCTTTATTTCGGGCATTTCGTAAGCATCGTCGGCGTTCTTGACGGTCACAGGCTCGTCCATTGTTTCAAAAATTCTTTCCAGATATGCAACGGTGTTAATGAAATTGTTGAACAGGTTGGACAGGTTCATAATAGGCTGCCAGAAACGCCCCGCATATCCGCCCATTGCAACGATAACGCCAAGAGTAACCGTCTGCGGACCCACAACTATCAGTCCCACGAAATAAATCGCCGCAGAAACCAGCGTAGAAATATTGTCCGCCACGGGCCAAACAAGGTTTGAGCACTTAACGGCGGTCATCCAACGCTTTCTGTAATCCTCCGAAAGCTTTGCGTAAATAGCGGAATTTTCCTCCTCACGGGTGAACGCCTGAGTAATTTTCACGCCTGCAATGCTTTCGTGCAGATAGGCGTTCAGATTTGAACCCTTGTTGGAAACCGCCTGCCACGCCTTTCTCTGACGTGTCTTGATTATCCCCATAAATCCCGCAAATATGGGCAGTCCCGCAAGGATAACCAGCGAAAGCTGCCAGTTCATAGCGAACATAAAAATCGTGATGAAGATAAGATTGAATATCTCAAGGATAAAGGTGATAATGCCGTTTGACAAAAGGTCGGAAACGCTGTTGATATAGCCGATAACTCTCGCCAGAATTTTTCCGTGAGGACGGCTGTCGTAATATTCAAAGGACAGCTCCTGCAAATGCGCAAACAGATCCTTTCGCATATCCAGCACAATGTCCTGACCGACAATTGTCATTATCCGTGAACGCACGGTGGAAAATCCCACGCTTACGGCAATAGTCACCACAAGCAGTCCCGCCAGAATGAAAAGCTGCCTTGTGTCCTTGTTGGGGATAGTGTTATCCAGCGCATACTGCGTAATTACGGGGGCAAACAGCGCCGTCACCGCCGCAATTGCGCTGAGGGTGAGGGCGAGGAACATCTTGCCCTTGTACTTGCCCACATATTTTAGGGCACGCTTAAAATGCCGTATGTCAAAGGGAGATTCAAGGCTTTCGTCAATGTCATATTTGTTCCGCTGAGGCTTTTTTGCGGTCTTAACTTCTTCGCTCATAACGCTCCTCCTCTCATCTCTGTAAATCGTAAATTTCCCTGTAATAGCCTTCACGGGAGATTAGCTCCGAATGTGTGCCCATATCCTCAATTTTTCCGTCACGCAGAACGATTATCTTGTCGGCATTTTCGGCGGAGGAAATTCTTTGGGCGATAATAAGCTTCGTGCAGGGGAAATCAAGGTTTTTCAGACTGTTTTGGATATACTTCTCCGTTTCCATATCGACGGCGGAAGTGGTGTCGTCCAGAATAAGTATGGACGGACGGACTGCCAACGCCCTTGCCAGCGCAATTCTCTGCTTCTGTCCGCCCGACAGACCAACGCCTCTCTCACCGATAATGGTGTCATAGCCCTCGGGCATTTTCTCGATAAAGCTAGCAGCGGCGGCAAGCTTAGCATTTTTCCGAACGTCCTCGTCGGACATGGAAGTGTCCCCGAACGCAATATTTCCGTCAATGGAATCGGAGTACAGCAAAACGTCCTGAGTTGCAATGCCGATGTTTCCTCTAAGCTGTTTCAGCTTCATCATGCGGACATTGTTCCCGTCAACAAGAACTTCACCCGCAGAAACGTCGTAGCAGCGGGAGATAAGGTTCACAAGAGAAGTCTTTCCCGAACCTGTTTCGCCCATAATAACGACGGTTTCACCAGCCTTGACGGTAAAGCTTATGTCGTGAAGCACCTCTGTGTCGCCGTATTTGAAGGAAACATTCTTAAACTCGATATTGCCCTTTAATCTGTCGGGACAGTCAATTGCATCTGCCCTGTCAACAATGGTGGAACGGGCATAGTAGAACTCAACTATCTTGTTTGCGGACGCCATAAATCTCTGTAAATCGTTTACAAGGTTGCCTATCATTCGCATAGGGTTGGAAATAGCCCAAATAAGTCCCGAAATTGCCGTGTATTCGCCCAAGGTGATACGTCCCGAAATAACGAACAGACCGCCCGCCAGCAGCTGAACCACAGCCAGTGCCTGGGCAGTTCCCTCAATAGCGGGGTAGAAATTCAGCCACATAAGGTTTGCCTTTTTGTTGGCTTCGGAATAGTCGCTGTTGAACTCGTCAAAGCGTTCCTTTTCGTATTCCTCACGGGCGAAAGCCTTAACAACTCTGTTTCCCGAGATGTTTTCCTCGGCGGCGGTGTTCAGTCCCGAAAGCCTGTCACGGAGATCCTGATAGAGAGGTCCCGCTTTTGTCTTGAATATCCACGAAACAATGAAAATTATGGGCGTCAGGGCAAGTATGCAGACAGCCATCAGCGGGTCAATTATAAAGAAATACACCGCCGAAGATGTGAACAGCACCAACGCCTCCACCAGCGTTTTCAGCACCCATGCGACCGAGTGACGCACCATATCAAGGTCGCCGCTGAGTCTTGTCATAATGTCGCCCGTTCTGTTTTGGTCGAAAAATCTTGCGTCCTGCTTCTGAACATTGTCGAAGAGATATGTTCTGACACGGTAAATAAGTCCCTGTGACGATATTTCGTAAAAGATATTTGCCGTATACTGAAAAACCGTCCTCAGCAGCGTAAACAGCACCATTCCAATAAGCAGCTTAATAAGCATATCGGGGTGGTTTGCGAGATTTTCCGCAGCATTTTCGCCGTAGATAAATTCGTCAACGATTTTCCGTCCGATATTCGGATTTATGATATACATACTTTGGGTGATGACGGTCATACAGAGCGCAATTATGTAAAGCTTTCTGTAACCCTTGAGATTTTCCCAAAGCCATCTTATCTGAAACATAAATATCCCCCTTTGCACGGCTCGTGATTTTGTCGTAACGGCTCAGCGATACTTTTGTACACCTAACAGGATAGAAATATACAATTTCCGCCCGCCGTTTTATCTTGCACAATACAGCTTATTATAGCAGAAAAACACGAAATTTCAAGTACTTCGGCAGAATTAATAGTGACGAAAATTACAAGAAACTCAAACGTTTAACTTGGCATTTTGACGGATAAGAAAAACCGCCTTGTTTAGGGGCGGTTTAACTTACTTTCTTTTCTTTCATAATGAAAATTCTTGTTTCTGCAATCTATATGAGAACAATCTTCATTGAATATTGCATCGGGTATACCCTTAGGATAGGCATTACACTTATGTTCAAAATAATTGTTTCTGTCATATATATAGTTTTTACACAATAAACATTTGCATTCTTTTAACATTACTACTATCCCCTTTTAAATTATTCAGCGGAAAGCAAACTGAATCACACTTTTTACTTGCGGTATTTGATTAATTATACCATTCCCCCCGCCATATGTCAACAAAAATCCCGCCTGCCCCACAAAAGTGAGCGCAGGCGGGAATTATTATTTCAAGC
>JAEDOB010000093.1 GCA_016302225.1 Oscillospiraceae bacterium
TATTTTCTTTCGGACAGAAGCCTTGCAAACAGCTTGTCCGCATATTCGGTTTTTGCTTCGGCAATTTTTTCTGTTATTTCGGAAATTTTCTCCTTGACAACATAGCGGTGACCGTTTTGCATAGTGACAACGGTATCGGGAGTTTCCTCAGCTATTTCCATAAATTCCTCGTTTAAAAGGAGGATAGTTCCGTTAAGTCTTGTAAGCTGAATCATATTTTACCTCATTAGAATTAGCTAACATTTATTGTAGGGGACGCATCCCGCCCCGCATATTGTAACCTGCGGGACGGGAAACCCGTCCCCTACGAAATGCTAAAAATTATCTCTTAAGATTTACCAGCTCTTCCAGCATGGAGTCGGAAGTGGTGATGATACGGGAGTTTGCCTGGAAACCTCTCTGAGTGATGATCATATCGGAGAATTCCTGAGCAAGGTTTACGTTGGACATTTCCAGCTTACCCGACTCGGTAGTGCCTGCGCCGGGGTCGCCGGGCTTTCTAAGACCGGGATTGCCCGATGCTGCGGAGATCATAAAGTCGGTGTTTCCTGCCTGGAGAAGTCCCTCGGGGTTATCGAAAACGGCAATTTCAATTCTTGCCAGAGCCGCAATATCGCCGCCGTAGGTAGCGGTCAGAACGCCGTCTGAGCCGATGGAGAACGCCTCCAGATCCTTAAAGGTGAGAGTGTCATCACCGAAGGCTTCTCTGATAAGCTGGTTGACATTAATGGTCTGCAGTGCGGAGGGCACCTTTTCGTAGGGAGCCTTATCCTCGGATTCCATAGTTGCGCTGTCGAATTCGCCGTCGTTGCGGGTACCGAGAACGAACTTGTTGTTGGCATTTACGAGATTTCCGTCACTGTCAAGACCGAAATTACCCATTCTTGTGTAGGTGATGTCAGCCATTCCGCCTTCTTCACCCTCTGTACCGTCTGCGGTAGGCTTTCCGACGATGAAGAAGCCCTCACCGCTGATAGCCAGGTCGAAGGTCCTGTCGGTTCCCGCAAAGCTTGAACGGGACATATTCTTGTCGATAGAACCTATCTGAACGCCGTAGCCGACCTCTGTGGGGTTGTTTCCTGCTTTTCCCGTTGTGTCATCGGCATTTGCGGTACCGCTTGAAGGGGATTTTACTGTCTGATAGTAAATATCCTTGAAGGTGGTACGGGAGGATTTGAAACCGTATGTATTGACGTTTGCGATATTATTACCGATAACGTCCATTCTTGTCTGGTGTGTTGTCAGTCCGGTAACACCGGAATAAAGTGACCTCATCATAGCTGAATCTACTCCTTTGATATAATTTGTATTTTCAACCGTTTTTCCGTCCGTCAGTCGGTCGGGACGGAATGATCTCCAAAAAGGTCCGATCACATAATAACGGTCGAGTCAATGTTTGTAAAGCAGCTGCCTGTCATTTCCCCTGTATTCATAGCGGTAATGACCTTGTTATTTTTCACGCTCACAAGAAACGCCGCAGAATCCACGATAACGAGAGCATCGTTTGAACCCTTGCTTTCCGCCAGCTCAACAGCCTTGTTTAGCCTGCCCAGCATATCGCCCTCGGTAATGTCGATGTCCCTGTTGTCCAGCCGTTCGATGGCGTGCTTTGAAAACTGCACCTTAGATGCCGCCAGACGGTTAGCCCGCTCCAGCTCCTCTGCGAAGGTTGCGCCGTTTTCGTTGACCTTGGGGGCATTATCCTTGAAGCTTCCCGGGGAAACGTTTCCCGTTGTGACGGAAATATTATTTCTCAGCTGCAAATATTCGCTGATAAGCATAATTTATCACTTCCGCCTGTCAGATTTCTGTATTTTTAACGATATTCATCTGCTTGATACCGCTTTCAAATCTTTCCATAGCTTCCTTTTCGGCAGCCGTGTATGCTCTTGAATAGTATCTGATAGCCAGCTCATTTCCGTTGAATTCGCCTGCATACTGTCCCGGAGCGCAGTCAAAATTGCATATCTCGTCGAGAGTGTGTTCACCCGATGTGGTAAAGTAAACGGAATAACCGTAGGGAGAGATGACCTCAACACGCTGAGTTCCGTCTGCCCAGGTAACTACCTCGCCAAGTCTGCCAACGCCCGAAAAACCGATGTCGGTAAATGCTCTGCCCGATTCTGTTTTGCCGAGGACCTTTGATGTGTCTATCTTGCTTGTGATAGATGTGTTGAAGATGTACTCGGGAGCAGCCATTCTTGTGCCTGTTTCCTTTTTCCTTTTAAGGCAATACTCATAATCCTCGGTAACGCCTTTTCCGTTGACATTGCTGCTGCCCGAAATTCCCGCTGCTGCATTGCTCTGGCTTACGGAATAGCTGTCGGGAGCCGCCGACCTTACATTTGACTGAACAACGTCAACTCTTGTGCCTGCGTAATTGTACGCATTTACGGTAGCTTCTGTCATAACGGGGCTTTCGTCGGTGTATACCTCAGCCTTTATCTCCTCGATGGACTTTTGCAGCTCTGCGTAAAGCTCGGAGGTCGCCTTTTCGTATTCCTCCATCAGCTTGTCAATTCTTGCCTGAACGGACGCATCTGCCGAAGCATTAGCCTTTGTTGCCTCTTGGACGTCGCTTTCCTCGGTTTTTTCGGTATTTTCCTGCTGAAGCCTGTCAAAGACCTCTTTGGTAATTACCTCGCAAACGCCGCTTGAAGGATACTCCTTGCCGTTGATAACAAGGCTGTACTTTCCGCCGTCAACCGCAACGCAGTCAACAAGACCCGTAACATAATCCTCGTCGCCCGTTTTAACGGTAACATACTTGCCTACCAGAGATGTGCCGTAGGAAAGATTAGAATAATTTGTCAGGTTCTGCATAGCCTCAAGGGACGAGAACTGAGCCATCTGCGAAATGAACTCGTTGTTATCGGTGGTGTTGTTGAAATCCTGATTTTTCATCTGCTCAACGATAAGCTTCAAAAAATCGCTCTGACCGAGGGTAGTGGACTTCTTGTCGTCGCTGTTGATATTTTTGTTTGAATACTTGTCGTAAACTCCGATGCTTTCCAGCCCGTAGTTGCTTATACTGTTTGCCATAATTTCGCCTCCCGGATCAAAATTGTTTCCTGTGCGGGTTCGTCCGTTTCGGAAGAAGAGCTTCTGTAAACGGTCTGACCGCCGCTGTTTTGGGGTTCACCTCTGCCGAAGCTGTCTGCAAAGCCTGCCGAAAGGTTAAGTGAAGCGCCCTCCGAACCGTCCGCCGCCTGAATAAGGTAAGCTGTTTCGGTTTCGGCGTCATTCCTGCTTATAGCCGCTGCCAGACTTCTGATGTTGTCGGAAAGAAGCTTTGCCGTGGAACTGTTTTCTGCGGTAAATGCTACCGTGAGCTTTTCGCCGTCGGTGGTGAGCTTAACGTTTATTTCGCCCAGCTCCTCGGGTGTGAGCCTGATATTCAGCTCCCTGACGGTGTTTTTCTCGGGGATCTCAGCCATTTCTGCCTGCATAACTCTTTCTATCTGCGCTGAGATGTCAGAGAAATGCGTATCATCGGCTATCTCCGTAATGTCGGGGGCTGCCGTTTCTGCGCCTGTGAGGGCTTCTATCTCGCCCGCTGCGAAGCTGACGTTCACTCTCTTGACCGCAAAGACGCTCATTTTGTCCCTGTCCGCCTGAGAAATGCCTTCCTCTGCGGGAATTTTGCTTTCGGTCACATCGCCTATCTTCTCGGAGATCTCTGCTTTGAGTGCTTCGGAAAGCCTTGTCAGTCTTTCGACAAACTCCTTTTTCGGCATTTCGGGGACATCGCCCGTTTCGGTTTTCGGGAGAGTTATCATCTCCTTTTCGGGGAGCTTCTCCGCCGTCTGAGGAACATTCTCCGTAGTTTCGGGGATATTTGCCGCTGCTTCGGGGACATTCGCCGCTGTCTGAGGAGCATTTTCCGTAATTTCGGGGATATTTGCCGCTGCCTGCGGAACATTCTCCGTATTTTCGGGGATATTTGCCATTTCCTGCGGAACGCTCGCCGCCGTTTCGGGAATACTTGCCGCCGCATTTATACTTTCGGTATTATCAACGGGAGTGATCTCGCTGTCAACATTACTTTCGGTATATTTTGCAGTGACCGACAAAGCCATTGTCTGCCAGAACATGGTGTCACCCACAATATTTCCGCTTGCCGCCGCCATTTCGGGTATCTTGTCCTCGTCGTCGCTGTCGTCAAACAGAATATCGAAGATGCTTTCTGCGCCCTTTTCACCGTAAGGCTTCTTATCTGACGCCGCATAAAGCATCAGGTCGATAATTTTCAGCAGCTTTTTGCTGTCGTCAAGGGACATTCCCGCCCATTCCTCGGGCAAATCGCTTTCGGAAAGGCTTTCATCGCCCTTTAAGAGCTTCAAAACTATCTCCTCCGGGTCAAAGTCCTCGTCTGTGATGTCCTCGAAAAGCTTTGAGAGAACCTCCTTTGCCTTTCCGTCAAGCTGAATATCGCCCACCGCCTTCAAAAGGTCGAACAGTGAAGCGTTTTCATCGCCGCTGTACAACTGAGTCAGCATATCCTTAACAGGCTGCGAATTTACCACATCTGCGGGATTTTTCAGCGAAACGCTCGACAGCACATCGCCGAAGCTTTCGCCCGTAACAGCGGTATTTGAACCGTCCGACACAAAGCCATTCGAAAAGCCCGACATCGACGCAATCGCCATTCCAAGAACTGCGTTATCCATTTTTTCACCTCCTTTCAAGTGTACTCTAAATCAATTCAGTCCGAAGCTTCTTACCAGCTGTGCAAACTCGTCTGCACCAAGGAAGCCGTCAAGGACCTGCTCTCTTGAAAGCTCTCCGCTGTTTAGCTTGCTGAGCCAGTCAGCCTTGCCTGCAGCATCGGCTTCTCTGTCAAAAAATGTTGCATAAAGCGTATCCACATATTCCTCATTTGAAAGGTTTTTTTCAATAAATTCCTTTGAGAATATAAAGCCGTACGCCATATCCTTAAGGGTGTTCTCACCTCTTATATAACTTCCTGTCCAGTCGTTCAGACCTTCGACCTCATATTTTCTGCCGAGAGCCTTTGTGTACATTCTTGAAGTAAATGCGGTAAGAGCTCTGCTCATATCACGGGGCTCGGTAAGCTCGTAGGAACCTGTATTTATACCGTAGTCACTGCATATTTCGCCGAATTCCTTTGACATTACGAAATTGTTGAGCACATAGGCATATGAACAGCCATTATCGAGAGAGCTTACCCAATCGGCAAGTCCTGCGGGGTCAGGCTCTCTGTTCATGAATGTGCGGTACATTTTCGTCACAAACTCGGTGCTTGAAAGGTTTTTCTTGGCAAGCTCCTCACTGAGAACAAAGCCGCTTGATACCTCAGCTGCCGTTTTGCCGTCCAGAAGAGCGTTTACCCAGTCAGCCTTTCCCGCAGATTCGGAATAGCGGTCAAGCATTTTTGAGTAAAGCCGTTCAACGAAATAGGAAACATTAGCACTCTTTTTGTCGGGGAAGGTAAATGTTGCCGTGCTGCTGAAACAATCCGCAGCCTTTAAGCTGACCTTTACCCTGCATTCACCGCTTTTGGTCGGATAAAGCCTTCCGTCTGCGTCAATTCCCGCCAGCTCGGGGTCAAGGCAGGTATATTCCAGCTCAGAGGGAGAAAAAGGCAGCTTATAATAGGAAAATCCGGGATTTACGTGATATGCCTTGACAGTGTATTCAGCAACGCCGTTTACGGTATTTTTTTCATCATATGCTCTGAATTTTATGGTCTGAGGAGATGTGAAGACCGTATATGAAGCATCCTTGCTTCCGCTTTTGCTGTACGGGGAAAGAGTGGAATTGCCAAACAGCTGCACCCAGTATTTCTGACCGTAGCTGTCGGTAAAGCAGCCCAGACCGGAAATTGTCCATCGGGAATTTATCATATTGGAATAATGTCCCGAAGAATTCACCCAGCTGTTCATTACAGCATTTACATCCGACTGACCGATAGCAATATTCTCTCCTCCCGCTTTTGATGATACCGTGAAGCAGGAAGTGTTGTCGGGACGGGTGTGACTGAATACAACAGCAAGCTCTGCGGCTCTCTTCATGGCAGCCTCTGTAAGCTCGGCGTCAAGAACAACAGGAGAAGCACCGACCTCGGCTCTTACCTGATTTACAAGCTCCAGCTCATTGTTTGCATCGTCATAGCTTAAAGTTCCGCTGACCTTTATACCGAAAAATTCCGAAGCAAGGTCGGGGTTACTCAGCAGACCGTAAATATAGCTTTCGTTAATAGGACCCTTTGTGACCTTTACAACATCGTTATTGGAATTTATCACAACGACTATGGGCAGTGTATCATACGAAACGTCCGAAGTACCGAATTTGCTCCTATATTGGTAGATCATTGAGGAGCTGTTATTATAGGCATCATAGCAGAAATTTATCAAATCGGTGCGTTCGCCATCGATAGCGTCTTTGAATGCCGCTGTCTGCGAAGCATCGGTTGATTCATCGATAAAATAGACATCTATGGTCCCGTCATCTATCCAATCGCTGTCGGCAATCGATCTGAGGGTACTTTTGGTATTATAGCAAGTATCCCTTCCGAAGATGAGCACCGTGCCCACTGACGCCTTATTGACAGTTGAACACTCCCTGCCGTCTATGGTCATGAGCCTATATTCAAGGTTTCCCGAAGCGTTATATTTCAGGGGCATATACTCCTCTGACTGAACGGCAGGGACATCTATGCTTCCTGCAAATTCCGTTTCATATGCGGACACATGAGTGAAGGTTACCGCCGAGATCACAGCTGCGGCAGAGATCGCAGCAAACAGCTTTTTAATATTCATATTCCATTTCCCCACAAAATATATTTATCAGAAGCCGACTTTATCGCTGCCCATAAAGCTTCCGCCGCCGTAAGCGGGGTCGATCTCCATGGGATTTACCTTGCCGTTAGCATAGGCTTCTGCCTTTATCTGCTCGTAAGCAAAGGCATTTGCAGCCATCATATAGGGCTGCACGTATAAAATCTGGAGCATACCAACGGTAAAGCAGCTCAGGATTATCCAGCCCAAAAAGCTCATCTGCATAATGAAAATATCCATCTTATGGCCGTCAGTCATATCCCTGCTTATCTGAAAGCATCTGTCACAGGGGATATTGGGGTTTTCGGATTTCAGGAAGGGAACTGCAAAATATTCGTAGGACTTAACAATTCCGGGAATATAAAAAAGCAGTGACCAAAGCATAGTTTTCAGGGACATAAGAAGCATTGTGCCCGCTGTTCCCCACATATTCTCAAGAAAGGGCACAAAAATCTCGATCGAGGACAGCCCCTGATTGTATATAGACTTCTGGAACCAGCCAATATATCCCACCAGCAGAAGCGGTATTACGATAAGCTCGGCTATCCAGCCCACCACGGGGATAAGTCCGCAAACTCCCGCAACCGCCATATAAATGAGGAAAACATAAATGTTCGAACCGTAGTTATTTTTAACGTGAAGTCTTGCATTTGCCTTAATAGCTGCCCTGTCAAATCCCATAATAATTACCTCTCAACATTGATTTGCGGTCTTATAGTAGACGCTGTTGGAAACATATTCCTCGATAAACTGCTCCTCCGCCTTTGCGACCTTGAAGTTGTACTCCTCACGCTGCTTATCCTCAAGCTTTTCCAGGGAGGAAACGTCCTTGTTCGCCTCTACAACGACCTTTGTCTGAAATTTTATCTTCTCCTCTTCAAGCTGTATCTTTTTTTCAAGCTCCCTTATCTGGTCGGAAAGGGAGTTCAGATACTCCTTAAAGAGGGTCATTTCCATAATTGTCATGCCCGAGCC
>JAEDOB010000094.1 GCA_016302225.1 Oscillospiraceae bacterium
ACATTTCCCACCGCCTGAACAGCGTCCGTGTGGAACAAAACGCCCTTTTTGCGGCATATCTTGCCTATCTCCGAGATGGGATTGATAACGCCTATCTCGTTGTTTGCGTACATTATGGAAACAAGTGCCGTGTCGGGACGGACAGCATTTTCCAGCTCCGTCAGGGAAATTTTTCCTTCGCTGTCAACGGGGAGATAGGTCACCTCAAAGCCCTCTTTTTCAAGGGCGGCGCAGGTGTGCAAAATTGCGTGATGCTCCACGGCGGTGGTGATGATGTGCTTTTTGCCTGTGGGGGCAAGCTTGTGGGCAGTCCCCGTAAGTGCCCAGTTATCCGACTCGGAGCCGCCGCCTGTGAAATAAATTTCCGAGGGCGAGCAGCCGAGAGCGGCGGCGCATTTCTCACGGGCGGTTTCAATTGCCCGCTTGGAATCTCTGCCGAGCTTGTATATGGAGGACGGATTGCCGTAGCTTTCCGTCAGATAGGGCATCATAGCGTCAAGGACTTCTTTTGATATTTTGGTAGTAGCGGAATTGTCCGCATATACGAAACGCTTTTCCATTTGAATTTTCCCTTCCTTTTTATCAAATAGGTTTCAATACTTATATTATATACCGATTTACTAGGAATTGCAATAGATACACAGAAAGTTTACATTTTTAATGTGGAAAGTGGAATTTTAAGGAATTACTGATTAATGGGTGTTCCCCCGCCTTCGGCGGGGGAACACCCACCCAGATACGTCACTTAGGCAACAGTAAAAGTAGAAATGTCGATTAAATCAGCGGTTCCTTAACGCATTTCTTAGGGAGCGGAAGCCTGTCCACCTACGATGTTTCATAAATTAAGCACTCATTTCTTAACATTCAGCACTAAAAAACTCCACTTTCCACTTTTCACATTCCACATTTTAATAAACCTCTTGACTTGTGTGTAAAATAATGCTATAATTAATTTGTATAAGTATAACCGGGGATAGCTATGCCCCAATTCGGAATTGTCATGGAGTGCCGCAAATGCTTGTCTACCTGTTCTTTCCCGCCGCTGTCATTGCAGCAGGCTGCCTTTGCGAAATACCCTTTCGCAAACGTGGGATAAGCCCCACAAAAGGGGTCGAATACGGGTTTCTTGCCTGCTTTGGCTTGGCAGTGTTTGCAATATCCGCAATGCGGTACTTTACAGGTTCCGATTACGGCTCATATGCAGAGCTGTTTAGAAGCTTCTACTTTCTGTCGGAGGAGGAGCTTTTCGGGCTGGCGCATGAAAAGGGTTTTCTTATGCCGCTTTATGCCATCAGCCCCGCCGTTTCCGATCTGAGGACGTTTTTCACCGTCATTTCCGCAGTATGCGCAGTGGGCGTGACCATGCTTATCAAGCGGTACTCGGGTTCGGTTACCGTGGCTGCGGCTGCGTTCATATTGGGCGGAGCGTGGTTCTATTCCATGAACTTCATGCGGCAGTTTATAGCGGGAATGCTGGTAATGGCTGCACTTCGCTATGCGGAGAGCCGTGAGTTCCTGCGGTTTCTGACCGTCATACTTGCTGCGGCGGCGTTCCATTGGTCAGCACTTATACTTATTCCCATATATTTCCTTTTGAAAATACGGTGGAACACCACAGTTACGCTGCTGGGCGGGCTGGCGGTCCTGGGCGGGCTGATAGCTTCGGAATTCGCCGTAAATATGGGCATCGAGCTGCTTTACACGAAATACAAGGAGCAGTACACCCCCGATCTGGCAGGGCTGCCTGTTTACTATGCGCTGGGATTTACTGCGCTGTTTGTCTTGGCATATCTGCTTCGTGAACGGCTTTACAAGCGGTCGGAGATGAATGTCATCTTTGTCAACTGCCTGTTCCTGACGGCGTTTTTCGAGATACTGGGGCTTCGGTTTGCCATGCTGTCAAGGTTTGCCGTGCTGTTTGTTCTGCCCGCACTTTTAGGGGCTGTCCCCGAGCTGTTTATCTGCGTTTCGGAGATTTTGTCCGAGAAAAAGGGCAATAGGGGGCGTCTTATAGCGGCTGCGGTATTTGCGGCATTCGGCGTGGCTTACTACGGCTGTCTGCTGGCAATGGACGGCAACGGCGTTGTTCCCTACCGCACCTACGAAACGGTAATGTCGGAGGTGAACGGGGAATGAAAAAGCACTCGCTTTCGGAGAATATCCTTATCTGCCTTGCCGCTGCATTTGTGGGCGGAGTTTGGCAGTATGAGCTGTATTTCGGTCAAACCGTTCATCTGATAATGTCCGTCGGCTCGCTGATTTTTGCAGCCGTCATCTGGACGCTTATCTCATTTTCCGAGGGAAGGCAAAGGCGGACGGGATTTGCAGTATTTACGCTGCTTTTCTATATTCTGCCGCAGATACCCATAATTTATGCGGACTATGCCGATTATAACGAGATATTGGACGCTTTGGCAAGGCTTTGCGGACTGTTCACCCGTTTCGGCGGTTCGGTCGTATATCCCGCTGTAATGTGCGGGCTGTCCATAGCGGCGTTTATCGTCGGAAGATTTACAAAAGCCAAATCGTCGGAGATTGAATAACATCTCCGTAACATAAAAAGATAACAAGGAGGAGTACATTATGAAAAGATCAAAGATAATCGCAGCTGCTCTGGCAGGCTGCCTTATTGTAACAGCAATGGCTGCTACCGCTTCCGCTGCGGGATACAGCAATCCCAAGCAGACTTCTCAGGGCGCAGGCTATTCAAGCAGCGTGGTATATGTCCCCAAGTCTGAGGTAAAGGTGGTCACCGCAAAGCTTATGCAGGCTTCTCTTGACTCGGGCAAGATTATAACAATAAAGTCGGACGATGCAAAGGTAAACAAGTCGGCTATGTCTGTTATCAAGAAGCAGAAGGAGCCTGTTGTGTTCCAATCAAAGGGATACACCGTGTCCATCGACCCCAAGAGCATTACGACCGCTAAGGAGGTCAATCTGGGAATTAAGATAGATATGTTCCCCAAGGCGGGAATTATCACTGTTCAGACTGCTCAGGAGGGCGAATTCGGTCTGGAAATGTCGGTCACTATCTCCGCAGATTCCTTGAAGGAATACGACCTTAAAAAGCTTAAATTCTTCTATGAGGACAAGGACGGCAAGCGCAGGGAGCTGAAGGATTTCTCCGTTAATAAGGACGGCAGCCTTACATTTACCATTGCTCGTGCTTCTTCCTATGTTTTCGAGCAGTCTAAATGACGGCTTTATCCATATCGGCAGAACCTGTCAATGCCCGTCGGGAGATAACCGCAGAGGTGTTTTCTCCCGCCATACTCGCTTATGCTGTCAGCATGGTGAGGGACGCAGCGGCTAGGGGCGTTCGCCGTATATATTTTCTTGCCCGTGACGGGTACACGCTCAAAAGGGCAGCGGAGCAGGTCTGCGCTGTCTGCGGCATTTCGCTGGAATGCCGTTACCTATACTGTTCAAGGCTTTCTCTGAGGACTGCGGAATATTTCCTCGATGAGGACGCTTCAATGAAACGACTGCAGAACGGCTGTGCAAGGCTGACGGAAAACACCTTGTTCAGCCGTATTCAGCTTAATGGGGAGGAACGTGCCGCCGTGCTTGCGGACATTTCCCGTGAAGGCTCCGATGCTGTCCTAACCCGCAGCGAGGCGGAGGAGCTTTGCCGTAAGCTTCGGGAAAGCGTCGTTTTTGACAGCATAATGGATATAAAGTCCAAGAAGGCATTTGAGAGGACTATGGACTATTTTAACGCCGAGGGGCTGTTTTCGGAGGACACTGTCTATATTGCGGACAGCGGCTGGTGCGGCTCGGTGCAGCAGTCCATCTCGACGCTTATAAGGGCAGCGGGGGCAAAGCAGCGGGTTTTCGGCTATTATTTCGGGCTGTTTGCTGCGCCAAATGAGGTTCGGCGGAATAGTCGGTGCTTTTATTTTTCGCCCAAAAATAATCTGCTCAGAAAGGCGAGATTTTGCAATAATCTGATTGAGATAGCCCTAAGTGCGCCCCACCCCATGACCGTGGGATATGAATACACCGAAGGCGGGATAGAGCCTGTTTTCTCGGAAAATTCGGCGGGGGAAGGGGAGTACGCTCTTTGTGAAGCCATCTCCCGCGATATTGAGAAATACTGCCGTGAAAATGCTGCAGAGCTTATGAAGCTGCCCGAGGACAAGCTGGTGAAGACCGCACAAAAAAGCCTTGTCCCCTTTATGACAAACCCCACACCCGAACAGGCGGCGGCTTTCTCCCGGGTCATGTTCTGCGACGACAGCTCGGACTGCTATCTCTTGCCCGTTTCGGAAAGTGTGAACGCCGAGGAGCTTTTCCGACAGACGCTTTTCTGTTCGGCGGCAAGAAGGCTGCTGCATAGGGGAAAGCCCGCCAAAAGCCTTATTTGGTTCGGCGGAACGGCGGCTTTGTCGGACGTTCGGTTCAAACGGCTTTTGCGGGCTGACAATACGCTTAGAAGCTGCATAAGGCTTTTGATCTCCCGATGAAAGGATATTTCGTATGCTAAAGCTCTATACCATAGAGGATATTTTAAAAGAATATGCTAAGCAGGACGAGCTTATCCGCAGCAGACAGCAGCCCGAGCAGACGGTTCGGCAGGAACAGCCCCCCGTTGAAGAACCGCCGCAGACCGTCCCCGAGCCGCCCGAAATGACCCCCGAGGAGGAAGAAGCCCCTCCCGAACCTGTCGAACAGCCAACGGAGGACATTCCCGAAAAGAAGCAGCGTTCCAAGCTGATGCAGCTGGCGGACAGATACGGCTATCTTATGGAGCAGCTCATAAAGCGGGATTTCAAGGCAAGGTACAAGGGGACGTTTTTCGGCGTTCTGTGGAGCCTGATGTCGCCCTTTGCGGTGATGCTGGTGCAGTATCTGGTATTTTCAAGGCTTTTCGGGCGCAATCCCGATTATGTTATCTACCTTTTGACGGGAACTACCTTTTTCAATTTCTTCAACGACTCCACCGTGCAGGAGATGTTCACCCTTAGGCAGAATGCGGGGATAATCTCAAAGATAAATGTGCCTAAGCTGACCTTTTTTCTGTCAAAGGCGATCGCCTGTCTGATAAACTTTTTCTTTGTCGAGGTAATATATTTTGTTGTGCTCCTGCTGTCGGACGTTCGGATAACGCCTTACTGCATAGGGCTTGTTTTCCCCATTACGCTTATGTTTATTATGAATATGGGGATAGGCTACATTCTTTCGGGACTGTCCCTCTTTTTCAAGGACACGCAGTATATCTACAACATATTTACAAATATTCTCCTCTATCTGAGTGCGCCCTTTTATTATGTAAGCATATTCTCCGAAACGGTGCAGAAGCTGTTCTACCTGAACCCCGTCTACTGCTTTATAACCTATGCAAGAACGGTTGTTATCGAGGCACGTCTGCCCTCCTTTGACCTTCATCTGCTGTGTATGTTCTATGCACTTTTGTCGGTAACGGCGGCGTATCTTTTTAATAAGAAATACAGTAAGAGGTTTATTTACTATATCTGACGACATATAATAGCTGTGCCCCCGCTTTCGGCGGGGGCACAAATATTTACACTAAACAGAAATTATTCATCAGAAATCAAACTTCCATTCGCCTATTTCAAAGGCGTAATGCTCGCCGTTGATGTAAAGCGTGTTGTCGCCGACCCACTGACAGTCAAGGTGTATTTCGTCCTTGCCGCTCTGCCTGTTGACCTGCTTTACCATATCCTGATAGCCTGTGGCACGAAGCTTTAAGAAGCCGCCGATCTCCTTGTCAAGGGTGTTTGGCTCGACGTAGACTATCATCTTGCCGTTTGCCTGATTTTGGACATCTACGAGAATGTATCTGTACTGCCCGTCGGGGGAAACCTGTTCCTCCACGACTGTGTCAATGGTCTTTGTGTTAAAGATGTTGACGATAAGGAAGAACGCCACTCCGCCGATTATGTACATCAGCAGGAAGATGGTACCGAAGATGGTTTTCGCCGTATCGCCCATTCCGCAGGCAAAAAATGCAAACAGCGTCACGATTATGGCGGGGATAAGAAGCGGCCAGTTTCCCCAATCCAACAGCAGTGCGGGGAAGAGGAACAGCATATTGAACATTGCCGCCACCGAGGTGACAAAGGATTTTCTGGTGTAAAAATACAGCAGCCCGAAAAGCAGTGAGATTATGGAGTAGACCACTGCAAAGACTACCTTGTTTTCATACTGAATGTCATAGAAAAGCACGGCATAGTCGATAGCCAGCAGCCCTGCGGTGTAGAGAAGTCCCAGAAGGCTGACGCCAACTATGAACCATTTGTTTTTGAATATCTGAGGCATTTTCGTTACCACCTTTGCAAATAATTGTCATCACGGCAGAACCGTGTTTGTCATAATATCATTATACAGCATTATTCCGCAAAAATCAACAACATTTCGGTAACAATCCGATTAAAAAAGGAGCTGTCCGAGAAAGGGCAGCTCCGGAATTTTTTATCTGTATCTGATTATCAGTCGCATTACGAAATATGCAAGTGCCGCAAGGACGCCGAGGATAAGAATGATAAAGAGTATTATCATCATTACATATCCGAATGTACTTCCGCCTTTGGCTTCTGCCTTGACCTGTTCCGGTGAAAAGTCGCCCACATTGAGCATCATTTCTCCGCTGGGGTCATATATTGCAAGGTTGTCGATGTACGCAACTGTTCCGCTGTAACCGTCGGCAATGGGAATTGAAAGACCGAAGTAGTCATTAGCCTGACCTGTGGGAACTGTCAGAGAATAATGCACCCAGCTCTGTTTGTCAACTTCTACTATCTGCTCTATCCATGCCTTGCCGTCGGAAAACATTTTCAGCTCATTTGCGTGGTCCTTGACGGGAGCTTCAACGTAAATATCCATTTCAAAGCGGCAGCCCTCAAAGCTGGACATACCAAACTGCTTGGAAGAGATCTTTATGCCGCCGAATTTAGAGGAAAGCGATTCCGAGAAATCCTCCTTGAGAACGAGAGCGCTGCCCGAAACCTTTCTGTCATTGGAGATGTCCATAGTAAGCCCTGCCGATTCCGCAGAACCAAAGACCTCCCATCTTGAAATACCTGCGTTTGTATCAAAACAAAAAGTAGCACCTGCATCAGCGGCAGAGGAAGCGTTATCTTCCTTTGCGGCATAGCAAACAACACTGCTGAATGCCATAACGGCAGCTGTGAGCATTGCCCCAATTATCTTTTTCATTGTCATCCTCCGAAATATGTATATTTTCCGAGCATAAAGACACCTAAGGGCGCAATTAGCTCTACTCATTAATTTTAATACATTCCGCCCCTTTTGTCAATGGATTTCTGTGAATATCCATTGACAAATCTTAGGCGATATTTTGTTTAAATTGCTAAAAAGGCGGCGTTAATCGTTCTGCAAATTGAGAATTACGTCACTTACAAGGTTTGCAGGGAGCTGTTCATATCTGAGGAAGGTGAACTTGAAGCTGCCCTTGCCCTTGGTTATCTGACGCAGCGTCATGGTAAAGGACTGCATCTCTCTCATGGGAACGTCGGCTTCTATCTCGGTAATGCCCTTCTTGACGGGGTTCATACCGAGGACACGACCTCTTCTCTTGTTAAGGTCGCCCATAATATCTCCCGTATTATCGTCGGGAGCGGTAACGAAAAGCTTGCCTATTGGTTCAAGAATGGTGGGATCAGCCTGCTTCAAGCCTTCCTTATATGCAAGGGAAGCGGCTGTCTTAAAGGACATTTCCGAGCTGTCAACGGGGTGATAGGAGCCGTCAACAAGGATAGCCTTCA
>JAEDOB010000095.1 GCA_016302225.1 Oscillospiraceae bacterium
ATTTCCTTGATTGTTGCCACTTTTCTCAGCTCCCTTCGGAGCTTATTTTACCACCTTTTTTCTATGGTGGGTAGTTGGGGGATTGGTTGGCGGATACTTTTCAAAGATTTTTTGTCCACTTTCTAATCAGAGATTAGTATTAATCATATCATTTGACAGAGCTTCTGCGATAAGAATCGAAAATCAGCGCAGCCTGCTCCGAAAAGGGATTGTCAAGGTAGACATAGTTGAAATCACGTTCTGTTTTCCAGCCTCTGACCTTGAATTCCGCAAGACCTTTATCATGCTCCATAACGGCTTTATAGGCAAAGGTTATGCCCATGCCTTTTGCGAGAATTTTTGCGGCCAGTCCGAAGCTGCTGATGGTAGTTACCCGCCTGAAATCGGAAAAGGAACGGTTTCTGTTAGTAAGCAGCTGCCGTAAAATTTCCCGTGTTCCGCTGCCTTCCTCACGCAGGATAAGCTCCTCATTCAGCACATCGGAAAGGGGAACTGTGCGTCCCGCAAATGGGTGACAGGCTCCGCAAATTCCCACAAACGGCTCCTTTTTGTACAGCCTTGAGGCGTATCGGCTGCTGTCGAAATATCCTTCGATAAGGGCAAGATCTATCTCTCCTGCGGACAGTGCGGCAAGCAGATGCTCGGTGTTGTCAACATTTACGGAAATGCGGTTTGCGGGTTCGCTTAAAAATGCTGCGATATGTTCGGCAATCACATATTCGCCGATGGTTTTCGTCGCTCCCAGTGCAATGCGGCAGCCTTCCTTTTCGAAAAGCAGCGTTTTCAGCCGTTTTTCCTGATAGGTGACATTCTCCGCATATTTTCTCAGAAGCTCTGCCTCATGCGTCATTTGCAGGCTCTTTTTGTCGTAAATAAACAGTTTGCAGTTGTAGTAATTTTCGAGATAATGGATATGCTGAGTTACAGCGGGCTGCGTCATATTCAGAAGCTCGGCAGTTTTCCGATAATTCATGACATTGCAAAGCGTCAGAAAGGTTTCTATACGTATGTCGGTCATATTTTCCTCCCATAATATAAATTTATCAGCTGATAGCAAATGATAATTGGATTTTATCATAAAAATGTGATAAAATAAAGTCAATGAAATAAAGATTTCGGAAAGGAACGAAAAATATGGATACTATCAAGAAATATGCAGCACTGCTGCCCGGGTTTGTAATTGCGCTTGCAATTGCGGCAATTGCAAAGGTCATAGAGGGGCTTCTTCCCGTGCATCTCATAGGTGCGTCGGTAATTGCGCTGTTTCTCGGAATGATAATCAATAATTTTTGGAAACCCACAGAGCTGTTTGCAAAAGGACTTAGCTTCACATCGAAAAAGATACTGAAATTTGCAATTATTCTGCTGGGTGCAAGCCTTAACATTAAAATGGTGCTGGAAGTGGGAAAAATGTCCCTTTGCGTAATGGTGTTCACGCTGTTTACCTGCTTTGGCATCGGGCATTTTGTGGGGAAGGCTCTGAAGATTAACTGGAAGCTTTCAAACCTTATTTCTGCGGGAACGGGTATTTGCGGCGGTTCGGCTATCGCTGCTATTTCGCCTGTTATTGACGCCGATGACACAGATATTGCATATGCCATGTCGGCAACATTTCTTTTTGATATGGCGATGATAGTGCTGTTTCCCATAATGGGACAGGCAATGGGGCTTTCGGATATGGCATACGGACTTTGGGCGGGAACTGCGGTAAATGACACATCCAGCGTCGTAGCGGCGGGCTATGCGTTTTCCGAAGCTGCGGGAGATTTTGCCACAATGGTAAAGCTCACCCGAACACTTTCCATCATTCCCACGGTCATAATTTTTGCCCTTATCAATGCGCATATCAAGAAAAAAGAGGCTATGGGAACAGGTTCGGAAAATGTCAAGGCTAAGTTCAACATTGCAAAGATTTTCCCTTGGTTTATCCTCGGATTTCTTGCGCTGACAGCTGTAAACAGCTTTGGTTTTATCCCCGCAGCAGCCTCCTCGGGAATGAAGGAGCTGAGCAAGTTTCTGATGGTTTCCGCGCTTGCTGCCATCGGGCTTAACACAAGCTTCAAGGATATGAAAAAATCAGGCTTTGCGCCAATGCTCCACGGTTTTATTATTTCGCTGCTGGTAGTTATTGTTGCAATTGCGGTCGAGTATTTTATGGGAATTGTATGATAAAATTATCCCGTAACGGCAGAGGTGCTTTGCTGTTACGGGATTTTTCTTTGCGTTTTTACTGCGGCAATGTATCGGAAAATATCTCCCAGTAAAATCTTCTTGCCGACTGCGGGAAATCGTCCATAATGCCATGCTCGGGGTCGTAAAAAACTCCGTCTGCATACAGTGACCAATGCCAGCAGCGGGGCGTTTCAAGGCTGAGGAGGGCGCAGCGGGGAAGGTCGGATTTGGTCTGTGCCTGCCTGCGTTCGGGCGAATACCTTACTCCGTGCTCGGTCAGGACACGTTTCATTTCCCGAAGGTCGGTTTCACGGTCGTTGCCGAGATATTGGCAGATATGTTCCGCAGATGTCCCCAGCAGCATTGCAAGTACTGCCTGTCCGCATTGAAGGTCGGTGGGCTCATGGATATAATTAATGTTCATTTTTCATACTCCTGTCGGAAATATCAAGGAAATTGATGATAAACTCTACAATTATGCTTTTCTTGCTGCCTGAGTGAAATATCTATTTGTGTGTTCCCCCGCCTTCGGCGGGGGAACACCAATTTATCGGTATTGACCAAGCATATTTTACCACAGAAGGCATTCTTTTTCAACGGGATATTGTGAAATTCCGTTAGCGAAAATGTGTGCGGACTGACAGCACTTTCTTCACAAAAAAGTCAAATTAATCGGCAAATCCTCTTGAAAAATGGCGTAAAATGTGGTATAATCAAGATATAACACATTTTATCGGCGAATATATCGGAAAAGGGGCTGCGGCAATATGGCAGAAAAAGAAAACATACTTGAAGCGTGGATAATGGTCGAGCATCTGTCTGAGGGGGACTTTAATACCAATGACAGCTCAAAGCTGTATTTCAATAACTTTGACGGGAAGGATTTTTACAGCTATTTCAGCAGCCTTATCGATGCAAAGCTCAGTCCGAAAAATAAAAAAGGCGGACTTGTGGTTTACTGCGATATTTTCAATTTTAACGAGGTCATAGATATTCTGCGGGAAAAGTTTGAGCTAAAGCCCACGGAAGATGAAATTCGCATTGGTTCAAAATTCAGCTTTGCGCTTTGCTTTGACAAAAATTCGGAGTATATGTCGGATATGACGTTTTTTACCGAAAGTGCCTATATCCGTTATTACAATGAAGTGCCCTATGAAAATGAGTTCCGTGAGTTTGAAAATAAATTCAAAATGGAGCTGACGCAAGGCTTTGAAAATGCGTCGGGGCAGAAGGACAAGTTTAACAAGGTCATTCTTGAAGCCTTGGAACGATATAAAATATCCTTGGACAACTGCCGTATTCAGGTGGTGGAAAATATTGAAACGGACGCTACCAATCTTCATTCCTTTTACATTGATGACCTGGAGGACGCAAAAAGCATCTGCACCGACAATCTGGAGGCTTATCTTTTCGGCTGCGATGAACCCCATGTAAATCTGGACAGCAAAAAGGATTCGCCGAATTTTGCGCCGAAGATATTTGAAGGCATACTTCGTCCCGAAAACTATCCTGCGGGAAGATTTCCGACAAAAACAGAATATGCCCTTAGCTTTATGCAGCAGGTGGCTGTCAATCTTGCGACGGGATATGATGACCGCAGCATAAGAAGTGTAAACGGACCTCCGGGAACGGGAAAAACAACTCTGCTAAAGGACATTTTCGCAGAACTTGCTGTGCGTCAGGCAAGGGATATTGCGGCACTTAAAGATAAATATATTGCGCCTGTGCTTGGCAGGGATAAAAATGACGAGCCGCTTCTGGGCGTTCTTCCCGAATGTATTGCCGAAAACGGGATAGTGGTGGCAAGCTCAAATAATGGTGCGGTGCAGAACATCGTCAACGAGCTGCCGCTGATCGGCGGAATTGATGAAGATCTCATAGAAGAGCTTAAAGAAGCCGATTATTTTATGGAGCTTTCCAATTCCGAGCTGTCCGTTAAGTGGGAAGAGGACGAAAACGGCAGGAAGCATCAGACGCTTATCAGCGAGAAAAAAGAGGACAAATTCTGGGGGCTTTACTCTCTTGAAGGCGGAAAGTCCGACAATATGACAAATATTTTGACCTCTGTAAAGCACATTGCCAAATACCTTAAAAGCGATGATTTTGATCCCGACCCCGGCGTTTACCGTGAATTTACCGAGCAGTATAAAAAGCTTGACGAGATGCGGAAAAAGGCTTGTGAATTATCGGGAAAAAGCGGCGAATACGCACAAAACAGGAGCAGGCTCAGCAAGCTTTCCGCCGAGTATGAAGCGGAGCTTTTGCAGCGGAAAAAGGCTTTGTCGGACAAAGTCGGGGAGCTTGATGCGGTCATGGAAAAATGCCGTGCCGAGTATCTTTTGAAAAAGGCGGATATGGAGAAAATTTCCGCCGAAAAGGAAAACATACAGAACAACAAGCATATGCTGGCAAAATGTCAGTCGAGTTTGAATACGCTTGACATTTCCTCATTATCTCCCACAGAAATGGCTGATTACAAGAAAAGGGTGAATTCCGTTGCAGATCAGCTGGTGGAGATAATAAATGATGAACGGCAATGTGCTAAGCGGGAGTGGGAAGTGTCTGCTGATCTGAAATGCTTGGCGGAACAGGGTAAGGCATACAGTGATGAAAAGAAGCGTCTTTGCGATGAATACAATAATTGGGCAGCGGCGAAGGCTGATGAAAGAAAAGCACTTGAATCGGAAATCATTGCATATGACGAAAAGCTTGGCAGCGGTGCAAAGCCCCTTGATATGGGGCTGGATTATGAGGAGCTTCAGCTGTCAAATCCGTGGTTCGGCGAGGAATACCGCAAGACGCAGTCAAGGCTGTTTATTTTGTCGCTCAGGGTGAGAAAGCAGTTCCTTTTTGAGAATGTAAAGAACATCGCAAATGCGGCGATTATTTGGGCAAAGCAGAATGAATATCTTGAGGAAAAGGAGATCATCACGGCTGCCTGGGGCTGGATAAATATGTGCATTCCCGTTATCAGCTCCACATTTGCAAGCTTTGGGCGAATGTGCAGAAATCTGGGCGAAAACACCATCGGTCATCTCTTTATCGATGAAGCGGGGCAGGCACTTCCGCAGGCGGCGGTGGGTGCGGTTTTGCGGAGCAGAAATGTTATGGTAGTCGGAGATCCTTCGCAGATAAAGCCCGTGCTTACGCTGGATCCGAGTATTTTGCGTATGCTGGGAAAGCATTATAAGGTCAGCGAGAAATATCTGTCCGATTCCGCTTCGGCACAGACTTTGGTGGATTCCGCAAGCAGATACGGATATTATCGTGACAGGGAAATGACGGAGGATTCGTGGATAGGCATACCGCTTTGGGTACACAGAAGATGCCAATATCCCATGTTTGACATATCCAACGAATTGTCCTACGGCGGTCTTATGGTACAGGCGGACAAGAAATTTGGTAAGACAGGCTGGTTCGATGTCAGGGGAAAGGCTGAGAAAAAGTATGTAAAGGAACAGGGCGAATTCCTTGCCCGAAAAATCAAGAAGATGATGGAGGAAAACCCAAAGATAGGGGACAAGAACGAAAAGGACATTATTTACGTCATCACTCCGTTTGCAAATGTTGCCCATCAGCTTGCACGTAAGCTGAAGGAGATAGGCTTTACCCGATTCAAAGACGGCAAGCCCGTAAACGTGGGAACCATTCACACCTTTCAGGGCAAGGAGGCTCCCATTGTATTTATGGTGCTGGGGGCGGACAGTCAGAGCAGCGGTGCGGCAAAATGGGCTGTCAGCGAGCCGAATATGATGAATGTTGCGGCGACACGTGCAAAGAAGGAGTTTTACGTTATCGGTGACAAGCGGCTGTATCTGAGCCTTCATTGCGATGTGGCAATGACAACTTACAGCATTATTGACCGTTACGGAAAGGAGCACCCCGAGCTGACGGATAATGATGTGGATTTGGTAATGGGTACTTCTCGGAAACCTGTGATCGCTGCGCAGCCGAAACCGACTCCGCAGACCGAAAAAACGCTTGCTCCGTCCGATGGGCGAATAACGGGAAAAATCTATTCTGTGGGAAACGGAAAGGTTACAAAATATGCCTATGCAAAGGGTGGCAATGGGGCGACATACATCATCACAGAAAAGGTATACGCCGAAACTGCCGATGCCGAAGGTCTGATAGCCGTGGGAAATACGATCTCATTTACCGCTTATGAATACGGGAAAAAGTTATATGCTAAGGATATAAGGCGGGGATAAGTTATCAATGTGTAAAATACTGTAAATGTTTTTTGACGGAAATTGTAAAATATCACAAAAAAGTTGACATTTATAAAATTGTAAGTCACGGACTTGATTTTTCAGTCGATTTGTTTTATAATATTTATAGTAAACGTCGTATATCTTTCTGCCCCCGTAGGCGGGTAGAAAGATATACCAAACTTCAACTACACTCAAAGTAAAATTATTTTTGTCGTTTAGTATATTATATACGGGATTTTATCGTATGAAATATAAATTTTACGAAAATTATGGAGGACTTTATGAAGGTAACAGCAGTAATTATGGCAGGCGGACGCGGCGAGCGTTTCTGGCCCAGAAGCAGAAACAGCTGTCCAAAGCAGTTTCTATCTCTTACGACCGATGGCGAAACTATGATACAGAAGACGGTGTCCCGCCTTGGCAGCCTTGTTTCACCCGAAGATGTGTTTATTGTTACAAACGCCAATTATGCGGGGCTGGTAAGCGAACAGCTGCCGAATATCCCCGAAAAGAATATTCTTCTTGAGCCTGCGGCAAGAAATACAGCTCCATGTATCGGTCTGGCAGCGGCAGTTATCAGAAAAAGATATGGCGATGCGATCATGCTTGTTCTGCCGTCCGATCATCTTATCAAGTTTAATCAGATGTTTATTGACACCCTTAAAACTTCCATATCCGTTGCAGAAAAGGGGAATAATCTTGTAACTATCGGTATCACTCCCACCTATCCCGAAACAGGCTACGGTTATATCCATTTCGGTGCCGATGATGACAATACTCCCGGAGTTTACAATGTCCGCAGATTTGTGGAAAAGCCCAATATTGAGCTTGCAAAGGAATATGTAAATTCGGGCGAATATCTCTGGAACAGCGGTATGTTCGTTTGGAAGGCTTCTTCCATCGAGGAAAATCTCAAAAAGTATATACCCGAGCTGACCGAGGGTATGTCAAGGATATACGATGCTGCGGATACGGACAGATATGCAGATGTTGTTGCCGCAGAATTTCCGAGGTTCAAGTCGGAATCCATAGATTTCGGCGTTATGGAGAAGGCAACAGATGTTTACACCATTCCCGGTAATTTCGGCTGGGACGATGTGGGCAGCTGGCTTGCGCTTGAGCGTGTAAACAAGACAAATGAGTATGGAAATATGGTTCAGGGAGATGTTATCAGCATCAACACAAAGAACACTATTGTCTGCGGCGGAAAGAAGCTTATCGCCACTGTGGGCATAGAGGATCTTGTCGTTGTTGACACGGACGATGCTATCCTTATCTGCGCAAAGGACAGCACTCAGGACGTTAAGAAGGTCATCGAAAATCTGAAGATATGCAACA
>JAEDOB010000096.1 GCA_016302225.1 Oscillospiraceae bacterium
GTCAAGGGGAGAATGGTTTTCAAGGATTCCGTGGCTTCGCTTAACTTTAAATAATTGCCTTATCAAGCCAAAAAACAGTTGAAATTATTAGAAAGATATGATATAATCAAGGTATTACCAACACCTGCGGTAATTCTTATTGGGATATATGCGGAATAATAACCTCCGAAAGGTGATACTATGACAAAACGCTGTAATATTGGTATTTTAGTAGCAAACATAATAGATTCCTTCAGCAACAGAGTTTCCAAAGGGGCTATTACGGCAGCGGAGGCTCTTGACGCAAATCTATTTATTTTCCCCATGAAATATCTGGATGTTGATTACGACAACGCTTCACTAGATATGAAGTTTGAATATCAATACAATATTCTTATGGACTATGCTGCAAAAGCAAAGCTTGATTATCTCATAGTCTGCACGGGAACTATTGCATACATAAGTGATGATGTGCGAAAAAAAGAGGTGCTGGACCATCTGAACGGCACCCCTCTGCTAAATGTAGCGTCAAGGATAGACGGATATGATTATCTCATTTACGATAACTCAACCGGTATCACACAAGCGGTCGATTATCTTGTAAAAAAGCAGGGCAGAAAGCATATCTGCATGATGATAGGAAAGCTTGTCAATATGGAATGCAGAGAACGCTATGCAGCATATAAAGCCGCCCTTGCAGCAAACGGCATTGAGTTTAACGACAATATGGTCATTGAAAGCGATATATCGAGATACTGCGCCCGTGAAGCGGAAATGCTGATCGACAGAAATCCCGAATGCGATGCTATTATGTGCGTAAATGACGATATGGCTGCGGTGTTTTACGATATTCTCCGCAAAAGGGGCAAAATTATCGGCAGAGATGTTATGCTTGTGGGCTTTGATGACAGTCCCTTTGCCGCAAAGCTTGACCCGCCTCTTGCTTCGGTAAAGGCGGACGCATATGCCATGGGCTATCGGGCTGTGGAAAAGGCGGTAAACAAGCTTCGGGGCAATGACGACACGGATAATTACTGCAAAACGGAATTTGTCCCCCGTGCGTCCTGTTCGGCGGAATTTCTGTACCTGAACAGGATAGAAAACGTGTTCAGCGGAGATAATGCTTCTATTGCGGATAAGCTTACAAATTACGTTTATCAGAGCAACGTTCCCGCAGAGAAGGATAAGGTCCTCAGAGCCTTTTGCCTGAAAATGATAACAGAGCTTCGGGAAAGAATAATAGATAACAAAGCATCATCGGCTGACTTTAATTTTCTTTCCGACTGCTTGGAAAAATTTCTCGCACAAGACATATACGAAATGGATCTTATCCCCAGGATAATCGAAACGGTTGACGGCTGTCACAAGTGGCTTATTAATAACGCACCCGCCGAAAACGCCGAGATCATCAACACCATTTTCAAATACACCGTGATAAAGCTTGCAAACGGAATGATAAGCGATTTCAACAAGCTTGGTGATGAAAATTATAACCACACCCATCAGTCAAATCTTTTTACAAGAGATACGCTGATGTTCGATGAGAATATGGCAATGAGCTATGCCCGGATGATGAACAAGTTTTTCTGCCTTGATATAAAGTCAAGCTATCTTTTCCTGTTTGAAGAGCCTGTGGAATACCGCAACAAGGGCAAATTTCCGACCGATGAAAAGTGGTGCTTCATGTCCTATCAGAAGGATAAGGATTTTTATATGGTGCCCCCCGAGGAACGCAGAGTTTCGGCAGAATATATGTATCGGAACAAATACATTTCCGATGATGAACGCCACACCTTTATCATTGCCGACCTTTATTCCCGAGAGTATCAGTACGGTATGCTGCTTTGCGAGCCGTCTAATGATAAATTCTTTGCAGATTTGGAGCTTGTGGTATATCAGGTAAGTGCGGCGGTCAAGCTTATTAGGCTTATTTCCGAGCAGGACAGGATAAACGAAAAGCTGCATATAAAAAATACCGCTCTTGAAAATCTGTCGGAAATCGATGAACTGACGGGCATTTACAACAGGCGCGGATTTTACAAAGCGGCAGAAGCCTTTATCGAGAACAACAAGGGAAAGGACATTATCGTCTGCTATGCGGATATGGATAATCTCAAGCTTGTAAATGACGGATACGGTCATTCGGAAGGCGATTTCGCCATAAAAAATCTGGCACTGTGTCTGAAAAGCGTATTCGGAGAAAAGGGCATTGTGGGACGAATGGGCGGCGATGAATATGCTGCGTTTATTCTTAAAGAAGAAACGGAAGGCATTGAAAGCATCATCGGCAAAAAGCAGGACTATATATCCGAATTAAACCGCACCGCAAACAAGCCCTATCCCATAGATATGTCAATGGGCTTCTGCGAGTGCAGCTGCCAAAATCTGTATGACTTTACGGAGGCTGTTGACAAGGCTGACGGAAAGCTCTATGAGGATAAATTCGAACGCAAAAGGAAGAAAATAGCCGGAGCATGATTCGGGCTTTTTTCGGTAAACGCCATAGTGCTTATGACATTGCTTTCTTTAGTAAACGGCAAAAATAATTTTACCTTCAGAGTAATTTTTGTTAGGGAACCGATGATCAAATCAGCAATTTCGTTTTTCTTGTTGCCTAAGTAACGTATCAGTGTGGGTGTTCCCCCGCCGAAGGCGGGGGAACACCCATTGATCATTATTTTCCCTAATGCCAATCAAGCCTTATTTCGGGGCATTTTCCTTGTAAACAACAGACTTCTATCTCGTCTGCATGGATCTTTATGCCGAGCCCTATCTCCTTTGCAGCGGTAAAAAGTCTTCTGCTTTCTTCAATGCTGAAAACGCTGTCCTCGCAGAATATATCGCAGAAATCCGCAAGACCCTTTTCCTTTATCTCGGGCAGCATTTCTTTTATCATAAAATCAATGTATCCGCCGCTGTTTCCCGAATATTCCTCGGGAATTGCATGACCGCCGAGATATGTGGAAACTATGTCCATATCGTTCTCGCTGTCAAGCTCCTTCATTATTTCAAGCATTTCAAGCTCGCAGCTTCGGTCAAGACCGTAACCGCTTTTTCCCTCAATGGTAGTGACTCCTTGGGAGAGCATTTCGTCAAGACGCTGCTGTCCGAGGCTTTTCAGCAGACCCCTGCCGCATTCTCTCGTTGCCTTTACGGTAGACATTATTCCGCCGCCTCTTCGGAGAAGCTCAAGATACGGCACTCCGTTTATACGGTCGATAAATTCGTCCTCACGATACCCCCCGAAGAGAAAATGGGTATGGGAATCAACAAATCCCGGAATGACCGCATTTCCGCCTGCGTCGATATGTTTATCCGCCAAAGCAAGAGGATACTTTTTCAAAATATCCTCCTGCTTTCCCACCGCTTTTATTATTCCGTCCTCAATATAAACGGCAGCGTCCTTAACTATCTCTATCTGCGACATCTCTGCACCCTTTCGGGAAGATGTTCCCTTGGGCGTGGCAAGCTGAGATATATTTATGACAAGCACCTTTTCCACAATAGATCACCTCTTATGCGCCTATGCTGCGCATTGTTTTTCCCACAAGCTCAATTACCTTCTCCTCGGAAATATTAAGCAGCCTTCCGTCACACATGGTTGTTTTTCCGTTGACCACAACTCTTGCAATTGCGTCGGGCTGCATGGAATATACGATATTCGGGAGCATCTGCTCACCCGACTCGGATATGGGCTGCATTGACATTACATCTGTTCTTATGCCCACAAGATCCGCACATTTTCCCGATGCGATCTCGCCCACAGGCAGACCGAGAAGCTTTCCGCCGTCGGAAGTTCCCATTGCGAAAACGTCACGGTAATTAATGCACATGGCGTCAAGCCGCGCAGCCTTCTGAAGCAGCGCAGCCATTCTCATTTCCTCGAAAACGCTTATGCGGTTATTGGAGCATGCACCGTCGCTCCCAAGTCCGATAAGCACGCCGTTTTTCTTCATGTCTGCAAGATTTGTAATACCGTCTGCAAGGAACATATTGCTTGAAGGGCAGTATGCGAGCTTTCCGCCTTTTTTGCCGAGAGTTTCGATCTCCTCTGCTTTAACCATACGCCGTGTATAATCACCATGCTGTCATCGACAACACCGATGATGTCAAGGAACTCAATGGGGGTCATTCCGTTATGCTCCGCCATTACCTGCTCCACCTCGAAAGGCTCCTCCGCAACGTGGATATGATAGCAGGAACCCATTTCACGGGCAAGGTCGTGACCTGCTTTTATCATCTCCACCGATACCGCATGAAGGCTGTGTGGGGCAGGGAGAACGGTGACCATTCCTCCGCTTCTGCCGTTGTATTTTTCCATAAGCTCACGTGTATTTTTCAGAGCGGTATCTACCGACTCCACATAGCCTGCGGGTGCTCCGTCCCAATCGTACATGGTTCTTGCAAGGACAAGGCGTATGCCGACATCATGAGCCGCCTTGACTATCATTTCGTCGCTTTCTTTACCGAAGGTGTGCATATATGATAAATGTTACAACAAGCTTGAAAAGGCTTACGAAAGCCTTATGGACGGCGACCCGACAAACATTCTCATTATGGGTGAAAACGGCGCAGGAAAGTCATATGTGGTAAATTCCTTCCTGTCCCGTATCGAAAAAAAGGACTGCCTTATTCTTTCCACCGCCTGTTTTCAGGCTGAAAAGAACTTCCCTCTTCAATCGTGGAACGATATTATATTTCAGATAGATGACTATATACAAGGAAACTGCGTTGTATTGCAGGATTCATTCATCAACAGCGTTGCACAGTTTTTCCCCACCTTCGGCGGAGTTACCAATGACGATATACAGTTTACGGGGGATATTGCCAAAAATTTCCGATACCGTTCCTGCAAAAACAGCATAATCAGAATAATCATGAAAATTGCAGCGTTGAAAAAAGTAATATTTTTTATCGACAATATCAACGCTATGGACTCGGCGGGGCAGGACCTTGTTTCCAGCATAATGAGAATACGCAGCAGCAACATTATGTTTATCTGCACAAGTCTTGACGCTGCCGATTATGATACGGTCACATTTTTCAGCTCAATGTCAAAGGAAAACCTCTTTGAGCATATCAATCTCGGCAGGCTCACTCTTGACGAAACTGCCGCATTTATCATGAACAGCGTTACGGATATTACCGTTTCCCAAGCGATGATCGAAGCCATTCACCGTGAAACTGAGGGCAACTTTTTCTTCCTCACCGAAGCGGTACACAATATAAAGGACAGCAAAAACATCAACAGCCTTTCGCTGACGGCAAGAAGCATTCTGGACGACAGGCTGAACGGTCTGTCAAAGGATTCCCGTATGCTGCTGGACACTATTTCCGTTTTTCACGATTATGTGACCTTGAACACTCTTTCGCTTATCCATGACAAGGAGCCGCTGGAGATACTCAACTACCTTGAAGAGCTTAAAGAGCATGCGCTGATAGTTGAACGTTCGGGCGAAAAAAGTCCTCATATAATGTTTATAATAATCTCCAATGAAGGTGTAGACAAAAAATCTGCACAAAACCTATAAACACAAACTTTTTCACAGATTTTTTGTCCACTTTCTAATCAGAGATTAGTATTACCCACAGCCGAATGAGAGAATATGTATGCGGAAAGCTTTCCCCCTCAAAATGCAGGATACTCCACAACAAAGCGGCAGAGGCTTTGGAAAAGCAATATGCCTCTTCTGAGATTTCCTCCCTTAAATCAATACTTTTCCACTACAAAATGGCAGAAAATCATGAAAAATATCTCTGCTATGAGATAGCAAATCTTGAAAAGTATTCGGGACTGAATTATGAACTGTACCCTGTTTTTGAAAGTGCCGGCGGAGAAACCAGCTCCCCCGGGGACGACATTTTCGGATATTTTGCGCAAATTGAAAAAGACCTCCTTGAATATCACCACAACAATCCCTCATTCACCCGTTTTGACGAGCTGTTCTCAAAGCTTATGCACGCCAAAAGCCGATACTGCATTCTCACGGGAAATTATGAAACGGGTATCCGATGCCTTGAAGCGGGCATGAAAAATCCTTACACAAAAAGCAACGGCAACTTCATGCTCATGTTTATGCGGCAAATGGTCTACTACGCTATACAGGTATATGACATGGATATACTTGACAAATACACAAAGGACGGGCTTATGATGTCACTCAGCCTGGCAAACAGCGTGGAGCATGCGTTCTATCATCGTTTAAGAGGACTGTATTTCATTAATATCGGGGATTACAGACAGGCGTTTGCCTCCCTTATTAAATCCATTGACTACTTTTCCAAAGCAGAACTGCATAATCAGCCATATATCCTGAATATTGCCGCTTCCTACAACTATCTTGGAGAGCTTAACCGCCGAAACGGACATTATCCCGAAGCGATACAATATTACAACAAAGCAATTTCCCTTTGCAGTGAAAACAACTGCGTAGTGAATCCGACCTTCTATTCCAACCTTGCATCGGCATATTTTGCATCGGGCAACAGGGAAGAGGCTCAAAAATTCTTTTCAACGGCAGACAGCGCCTACAATAACACCGTCACCCTAATGGGAAAAGCGGTCACAAAGATATACATGGCGTATTTTCGATACCTTGACAACAATTCAGATTACCTCGACTATATTTCTCAGGCAGAGGACGCCGCAGACACTCTCGGTTCACCAATGGAAAAGGGTATCCTGCTTTACGTTAAGTCAAAGATCGCAGCAATAAAGCCCGATGATTTCACAGAAAGCTCGTCCCATTATCTTGCGGAAAGCAACAGCCTGCTTTGCAATATTCCGGGAGAAACGGTAAAATTTTAAGGATACCAAACACTAAACCAAAACACCCGACTGCAAGGGAAAAATCCCGAAGTCGGGTGAATTTTTTCTCATATTTCGGTTCATGAGGGCACTTTGTTTCGGCTCCGAATACCCTGCTTGAATAAACTTGTCCTCTCACTCAAAAGCTGCCGAGAAACAATGCTCCTTGAAAAAAACATTCAATCGGTTTCGAAATCTGTGCAGCAGTCCCGATCTCGGACTATCCCGAAATATATGTTGGCGTATCTCTCACGTTCCGCACCCTCGGAATTCATTATGCAGAGCGTTTCCGTCTGTCCTCGATTTTCTCTTTCCGAAGAATTGCCCTTGCCGTCATCATTGCTTCCTCGTCAAGCACACGTCCCCCTGCGGAATTGGCTTTCATTGTATCAAGCTCTAAACACAATCAAAATTGATACAAGTAATATTTCTGTTAGGGAAATTGTCGATAAAATATTATTACTCTGATAAAGGCAAATGTATTTCCATATATTGATTTCCTCACTTATCGCAGCACTCATAAGGGGTGCTGTGATTTTTTTCTGCCGAAAGCCTGTGACGGGTCTTCTTCGGCAAACCTCAAATACAGCTGCAACAAGCAAAAGTTCAGCCACTTTCCTCATTCCTTTCAAAATTACATATCATCATAGCAGCTTCATACCCATATCGTGCTCAAAGGTTTTCTTTCTGTATGATAAGATTTTGTACAAAATCGCATAATTCTACGAAAAATCACATTTTGACAAATGCCACTATCAAAAACTGACCACTACGCCAAACACAACTTTTCCAGGAAAGAAAACGAAAAAATCCGAACCCTGTGAAGAGTTCGGATTTATCCGATGTGGCTCCCCC
>JAEDOB010000097.1 GCA_016302225.1 Oscillospiraceae bacterium
AGGTCGCCGCAGGTGTAGCCTGTAATGCACAGCTCGGGCAGAACGGCAAGGGAGCATTTCTCCGCCTCAGCCTGCCTGATAAGTTCAATTATTCTTTCGGTGTTTGCCGAACAGTCCGCCGCCCTGACCTCGGGAGTGCAGGCAGCGCATCTGATAAATCCGTCCTTCATTTTCGGTACGTCCTTTCGGAAATTTTTAAATTGCCACGGGGAATTTTACGTCGCCCTCGCAATATTTGTAGTCTTCAAGCCGAACGCTGTCTGCGGTAAAATCGTAGAAATCCGTCACCGATTCGTCAAGGGAGAATTTCGGTGCGGGATAGCTTTCCCGTTCAGCCAGCTCCTTTATTATGTCCACATGGCGGTCATAAATATGCGCGTCCGCAATAACGTGAACAAGCTCGCCCGCCTTCAGACCGCACACCTGCGCTATCATATGCACAAGAACGGCGTACTGCACCACATTCCAGTTATTGGCAGCAAGCATATCCTGTGAACGCTGATTGAGGATAGCATTCAGCCTGTCCCCCGTAACGTTGAAGGTCATGCTGTATGCGCAGGGGTAAAGGTGCATCTCCGAAAGGTCGTGATGATTGTAGATATTTGTGATGATACGGCGGCTGGCGGGGTTGTGCTTCAAATCGTACAGCACTCTGTCAACCTGGTCGAAATCGCCCTCGGGATAGTGGTGCTTAACTCCCAGCTGATAGCCGTAAGCCTTGCCGATGGAGCCTGTTTCGTCCGCCCAGCTGTCCCAAATATGGGCGTCAAGGTCGTTTATGTTGTTGGATTTTTTCTGCCATATCCAAAGAAGCTCCTTGACGGCGGTTTTCAGAAATGTCCGTCTGACGGTGATTATGGGGAATTCCTTTGAAAGGTCGTAGCGGTTCACCAGACCGAACAGCTTGATGGTGTGAGCGGGGGTGCCGTCCTCCCATTTTGGGCGCACTTCCATATTTGTGTCCCAGCTGCCGTTTTTCAGAATATCACGGACATTTTGCCTGAAAATATCGTCGGCAATACTCATTCTGTTCACTCCTTAAAAAAGCGGGCTGCGGGACAATCAGATGTTCCGCAGTCCGCCGAAATCAATCTTTATTTTTGAGATATTTTCTAACCACAAGGATACTGCCTATGACGGAATTTATCCCCGCAAGAGAAATCGCCACAATATTCAGCGCAATTCCCGCATTTGCGTCATATCTGCGGTTTTTCGCCTTGACGCTTGTTACCAGTCCCGGAATAGAGCAGGCAAAGGAAACTATGGGCAGGATAAACGCAAAAACAGTTCCAATGATACCCAGCGTCAGCCCGGGAGTGTAGACCTTTTTCTTTCTGCGGATAGGAAGCTTAGTCTTTTTCCCATGCTTTCTGATAAATTCTTCCGCCATTTCCTTGGTGAAGGGCTTGTTGGAATCAGTCACCAAACTTCACCCCCAGATGCTTGGCGGTCAGCACCAGCTGATCGTCGGGGGAAACAAACTTGGTCTTTCCTGCAATGTCTTCCAGCTTGTTTTCGGTAATTTCGCCCTTAACAAGCGCAACCGTGTAGCCGTATTTTTCCTCGGCAATGAGGTTTGCCGCTCTTACGCCGAACTTTGTCGCAAGAACACGGTCGTATGCGGAGGGGCTGCCGCCTCTGAGCATATGTCCGGGAACGCAGACTCTCGATTCAAGACCCGTGTTTGCCTGAACCTGCGCTGCAATTCTGGAGGTAGCGGTGAGAATGCCCGCTTCGGCTCTCTTCTTTGCACGCTCCTTCTTTTTGAGCTTGGCTTCTTCGGTATCGAATGCGCCCTCTGCAACGGCAACGATGGAGAACATCTTGCCCATCTTGGAACGCTTTTCAACAGCCTCGCAGACCTTGTCAATGTCGTAAGGTATCTCGGGGATAATGACAATATCAGCACCACCCGCAACGCCCGCATAAAGTGTGAGCCAGCCTGCCTTGTTGCCCATTATCTCAACCATTAAGATACGGCTGTGAGAAGCGGCTGTGGTGTGCAGTCTGTCGATAACATCGGTGGCTGTGTCAACGGCGGTGTGGAAGCCGAAGGTAACGTCTGTGCCGTAAATATCGTTGTCAATGGTCTTGGGCAGACCGATAATGTTAAGTCCCTCGTTAGAGAGAAGATTTGCGGTCTTGTGGGTGCCGTTTCCGCCGAGAGTCAGCAGGCAGTCAAGCTTTAGGTTCTTGTAGGTTTCCTTCATGCTCTTTACCTTGTCAACATTGTCCTCGCCGATGACGGTCATCATCTTGAACGGCTGCCTTTTTGAGCCGAGAATAGTTCCGCCCTGAGTGAGAATGCCCGAAAAATCGGAGGGCTGCATTACCTTGTAAATGTTGTTGATAAGTCCGTAATAACCGTTTTGTATTCCGATTATCTCAACGTTTTCAGTACCCATTCTGTCAAAGCACGCCTTTGCTACGCCTCTGATTGTAGCGTTAAGTCCGGGGCAGTCGCCGCCGCTTGTGAGTATGCCTATTCTTTTCTTTGCAGCCATATTTATTCAATCCTTTCAACGGCATAAGCCGAATTTTTTAAACTACGATCTTCTGTCTGTTCTTAACGAAGCTTTCAAACTGATCGGCGGGCATGGGCTTTCCGAAGAAGTAGCCCTGGGCATGGTCGCAGCCCGATTTTTTCAGTATTTCCGCCTGACCGATGGTTTCAATGCCCTCGGCGATAGTTTCTATCTTCTTGGATTTTGCGATGCGGATAACCGCAGAAACTATCTCACGGGAGATCTCGTCCTCTTCAAGGTACATGATGAATGAACGGTCAAGCTTCAAAAGCGTTATGGGCAGCACCTGAATGTAGCTGAGGGAGGAATATCCCGTTCCGAAGTCGTCCATGGACAGCTTAACGCCGATGTCCTTCAGCTCCTTCATCTGGTGGATAGCCTGGTCAATGTCCTTGAGGGCAAGGCTTTCGGTCAGCTCGACTTCAAGGTATTCGGGCGCAAGTCCCGTGCTTGCCAGTGCCTTCTGAATGGACTCCTTAACGTCCGTCTGATAGAAATCGACGGAGGTCAGGTTAATGGAAACGGTTATGGGAGGAAGTCCCATATCCTGCCATTTCTTATTCTGTCTGCAAGCCTCGTAAAGTACGAAATCGCTTATCTTTGTAATGAGCAGGGAATTCTCCGCAACGGGGATAAATGCACTGGGCGGGATAAGGCTGCCGTCGGGCTTTTTCCATCTGATAAGAGCTTCAACGCCCATTATCTCACCGTCGGACAGATTGATCTTAGGCTGATAGTAAAGCACCAGCTCTTTGTTTTCGATAGCTGCGGCAAGCTCGTTTTCCAGAGTGTTGCCCGCAAGTATCTTTTCGTGGATCTTGTTGTCGTAGCGGATAATGTTTCCTCTTGTTCCGTCACTGAGGCTGAGGGAGAATTCTGCGTGTTCGAGGACGGTTGCAAAATCCTTTCCGCCGTCGGACATTTTGCAGTAGCCTGCCGAACAGGTGATGGTCTGTGTTGAGAAAACGTCGATATTCAGGTTTGCAATGCGATTCTGGATACGCTTAATGACCTCCAGAGGATAGTTGTCGTCGCCCGTTTCACGCATTAGCAGAGCAAAGTTATCGCCGCCTATCCTTGCGCCGAAGCCGCCGCTGGACAGGTTTGACAGGATAGCCGAAGCCACCTCCGCAAGCAGCTTGTTTCCGTTATTATAACCGCAGGTATCGTTGATAATGTGGAATTTGTCGATGTCGAGAACGATCACCCAATAGGACGGGCTGCCTTCGGGAGCGTCCTTTGTGCACTCCAGTGCTTCCTGACCTATCATCATGAACTTGTTTCTGTTGTATATCTGAGTGACTTCGTCGATGTACGCCATTCTTTCGATAAGGGAGTCCTTTTCCTTATCCTTGGTAATGTCCATGATAGCGCCGCCGACGCCTGCGGGCTTGCCATCTGCCGTGGCGGGCATCATCTTGTAGCGGAACATATACCAATGGTAGGAATCGTCCGCCGACATAAGCCGAAGCTCGGTGCTGTGGGTCTTGTTCAGCTCGCTTTCGGAGGGGTGCCCCGCTGCGCCGTTGGCAAAGCTTTCAAACAGCACTCTGTCCTTGGGGTGAACGATAGCCTCCAGATCGGCACTTTTCACATACTGTTCGTCCATGCCCAGCATAACAAGCAGCTGGTCGGAGAGGTAGAAAACGTCCCTGTCGGGCTCTTTAAGTATCAGACCGATCTCGGAAAGCTCCATGGAAAGTGCGTACTTGTTTTCTGTTTCCGCTAGGCTTCTGGAATACTGCAAAAGGTCGTCCTTTAGGCGGAGAGTTTCCGTCAGGTCCATACCGATAGACATCATCAGATAGCTTATTTTGGAGGTACCCTTTTCAACGTTCATAAGGGAGGTGTTCCAGATAGCGGTGACCTTTCTTCCGTCCTTGCAGGTTATATGGAATTCCTCGTCACGGGAGTTTATGACCGCCTGAAAATTTTCCTTGTTAAATGCGTCCTCGGGCAGAATATTTCTGCGGATAGCCTCACCCGACATCAGATCCTCTGCCGTATATCCCGTAACCTTTGTCAGCTCGTCATTTACGTGGATATACTCAAAATCCGTGTCCCAAATAATGACCATGGCATTGATATTCTGCGCCATTTTTTCAAGGGAAACCTTCTGCTTTGCGGCACTTTCCCTGTTAATGTAAATGTTAGAAACCGCAATACCGCCCACACCTACGGCAATAGCTGTGAGGTAAACGGTAACTATTATGGTCTGCTTATCGGGATATGAGCCCATCAGCTTAGCCATTATCAGCGTAAACACTGCAAATATGACTGTTGCGATTATCAGCTTTGATTTTTTCATTAAACAGTTCCCCTCTGTACCCAACAAAAATCGTTTGCATATACTTTATGATTCCCGAAAAACGGGAGAGTAAATTGCATAGCTCGGATAAAAATGCAATATTATCCAAAAATAATTATATACCAATATTTTCAATATGTCAATAATGAACAATAAAAATTATCATTTCAGCCTTATTTTTTCACATATTTATCACATTTAGATGGTAAAATAAGCTTGTAAGGTAATATTTGAGAAAGAGGTGCTCATTATGGCTAAAATATTAATTGTCGACGACGAAGAAATGATAAGAAACGTGGTACGGGAATATGCCGAGTTTGAGGGCTACGAAACGGACGAGGCTGAGGACGGTATGCAGGCGGTGGAAAAATGCCGCAAAAACGATTACGACCTCATAGTTATGGACATTATGATGCCAAAGCTGGACGGCTATACCGCTTGCCGTGAGATACGCAAATCCAAGCAGATACCCGTCATAATGTTATCAGCAAGGGGCGAGGAATACGACAAGCTTTTCGGATTTGAGCTGGGCATTGACGACTATGTTGTAAAGCCCTTTTCGCCAAAGGAGCTGACTGCGAGGATCAGGGCGGTTCTGAAACGTGCGGCTGCGCCCGAGGCGGAGAAAAATCCCGATGTTCTGCGGTTTGAGGGGCTGGAGATAAATATGCCCGGACGTGAAGTTATTGTGGACGGCGTTCCCGCTGCGCTGACACCAAAGGAGTACGACCTGCTTTTCTATCTCGTTCGCAACAAGGGTCTTGCACTGTCCAGAGATAAGCTTTTGGAAGAGGTCTGGGGCTACGATTTTTACGGAGATGACAGGACTGTTGACACGCACATAAAGATGCTCCGAAATTCCATAGGTCCTTATCGTAAATTCATAGTGACTCTCAGGGGTATGGGTTACAAGTTCGACGCTTCGGCGCAGGAAAGTTAAATGAAAACGGTCAAAAGAAGCCTGCGATATACCGTCTGGGTATATTTTATGCTGTTTATCAGCGCAATACTCATACTTTTGTGGCTTTCCTTCGTAGTTTCGCTGGAATCCAACTATCAGGTGATGAAAACTGCGGATATTACTACTGTGGCGAATTATATTATCAAGCATTACGATGACGATAATTTTGCCGACGACCTTGACAAGCTGGCATTTGACAACAATATGTGCATAAGCATCACCGACCTTCGGGGAGTTACTCTTTACGCATATGACGGAATGGGCGGAAACTGCCTTATTCACGACGATCACAGCGCAAACCTTTTCTATTACCGAAACAAGGTGCTGGAAAGCGAGGACGGTTTCATCTACTATCAGGCGACAAATCCCAAGTTCAAGAACAAGACGCTGCTTTTCGTTATGCTGCTGAAAAATGAAGGCGTTCCCACAGGCTTTGTCTATCTGAACACGTCCTTAGAGCCTATCGAGTCTACGGCTATCATCATCAAAAAGCAGATATTGCAGATAACCATCGTGCTTTTTGTGCTGGGACTTATTATCTCATTTTTCCTGGCAAAGCTTATTGCAACGCCCATTATCAGGATAACAAAGTCTGCGGATAAGTTGGCAAAGGGCGATTACAGCGCAAAATTCGACGGCTACGGCTATGATGAAACGGAAGCTTTGGCGGCAACGCTGAACTATGCGTCCAACGAAATCTCCAAGGTCGACAGCCTTCGCCGTGACCTTATTGCAAATATTTCCCACGACCTGCGAACGCCGCTTACCATGATAAAGGCATATGCGGAGATGATACGCGATCTTTCGGGAGATAATCCCGTGAAAAGGGAGCAGCACGTTGGTGTTATAATCGAGGAAAGCGACCGTCTGGCGTCCCTTGTCAACGATATTCTTGACCTGTCCAAGCTGGAAAACGGCTCAAAGCCCGAAAAGCGGCGGTTTGACATCTCCGAAAAGCTTATGGACGTTATGAAGCGTTATGACGTGCTGACCGAGCAGAAGGGCTACCGTTTCTTCCTGTCAATTGATGCGTCCCACACTATTGAAGCGGACGTGCAGAGGATAGAGCAGGTGCTTTACAATCTGATAAACAATGCTGTCAATTACACGGGCGAAAACAAGACGGTCTACATCACTCAGCTTATGCGGGGGAAGAATGTCCGCATTGAGATAACCGACACGGGCGACGGCATTGACGAGGAGCTTCTGCCCCTTATTTTCGACAGATATTACCGTGCGGAAAAGCATAAGCGTGAGGTCGTGGGCACGGGTCTGGGACTTTCCATTGTCAAGCAGATACTAGTTGCACACGGGTTCCCCTACGGCGTTCAGTCAAGGAAGGGCGTGGGCAGCACCTTCTGGTTTGAGGCTCCCGTCTGCGATTTAGAGGAAGAAGCTAAGGAACAGCCGTCAGCATCACTTTCGCTGGGACGAAGGAAAACCGACAAATAACGAAAAAATGATAAACGGAGGAATGTACAATGAAGCTGCTTGCCATTGACGGGAACAGCATTATGAACAGGGCGTTTTACGGAATAAAAATGCTGTCCAACAAGCAGGGAATGTTCACAAACGCTCTGACGGGGTTTATGAATATTTATATGAAATCAATTGCCGAGGTAAAGCCCGACTGCGTTGCCGTGGCGTTTGACCTGAAAGCACCTACCTTCCGTCACAAGGCGGACTCGTCCTACAAGGCGAACCGCAAGGGAATGCCCGAGGAGCTGCGTATGCAGATGCCCGTTATCAAGGATATTCTCCGTGCAATGGGCGTTTGTGTGCTGGAATGCGAGGGCTTTGAAGCGGACGATA
>JAEDOB010000098.1 GCA_016302225.1 Oscillospiraceae bacterium
ACGGAGCGTCCTTCTATCTTGAAATTCTCAAAGCCCATTGGGACATATTTTTCGTAAATATCCGACGGCGAAACGTGGGTGGGATAGTCCGTTGTTTCGTACAGATGCTTTAACTGCTGTTCGCACTTGAATTCGGGATATTTGAACTGACCGTTCGGGAACTTTTTCTTGAATTCCCAGCATTTTATCTGCGCTTCTCCGATAGAACGGTAATGCTCGCCCCTGCGAGGACAGGCGGCGGTGCAGCAGGCGTTTACGAGAATTTCTATCTTTTCCTTGTGGGGCATTTTTTCCAAATCGTCAAAGCGGTTGTTCCAATTGTAATCAAGCACCACAAGATTGTAAGGCTTATCCAGCTCTTCGTCAAGCTTCTGAAAATCCTCAATTTGTTTGCAGGTGGAGCTTGTTATTTTGTATCGTGGATAGGTCTTTCTGATGTAATCCTCCAGCAGTGGAGATGCCACAATGACCTCGTTCAGACCGTTGTTTGCGGTTTTCATTACATAGTTGCAGAAGGGGTCGGAGAGATGTTCCTCGGTAAGCAGAGGATTTGTAAAGGTAAATCGGCAGGGGATACCACGGGTATTAAACTGCTTCAAAACTTCGCCTATTACACGCTTGTCGCAGTTGCCCTCGAAATACCGTCCGCCGTTCCATACGGACGTGGGAAATGTGCCGTAGACGGAGGCTATTTTTACATCTTCATAAAAGCGTTCGGGGTGCTTTTTCATATAATCCGCAAAAAGAATGTTAAGCCCGAAATGTCTGAGAAAATCGGGGAGATGGTAATTTATGCTCATTTAAAACAGTCCTTTCGATATTTTCAAGTCATTGTCTACATTATAAACCATTTGACGGCGGTATGTGTTAATATTCTGTTTCATTGTGAAAATCTCTTAAAAACGAGAACGGCAAAATTGACGGGAAATTTTTGTAGAAATCGGATAATTTTTTCTTTTTCGGGTGACAAAACGAATATAATGTGTTATACTATATATAAATGAACAATACCTCAAAGGAGGTTTCGATATATGAAACAATGCTATGATAACCGTGAGCTTTCATGGCTCAAATTCAACGAAAGAGTGCTTGAAGAAGCGGAAAATACTTCCGTGCCGCTGGCTGAAAGGCTGATGTTTGCGGCTATTTATCAGAGCAATCTGGACGAGTTTTTTATGGTGCGTGTGGGCTCGCTGCATGACCAGTTTATGGTTGACCCCGAGTTTAGGGAGAACAAAACGGGTATGCTTGTAGGCGACCAGATAAAGGCGATTTTTGAACGCACAAAAGAGCTTACCCCCCGAAAGGACAAGGCGTATGCGGACATTATGAAAAGCCTTGCGGAGTACGGCTTCATTCAGGTGGATTTCCGTTCCCTGAGCGGCGAGGAGGAGCAGTTTTTGCAGGCGTATTTCAATTCGGAGATATTGCCGCTTATTTCCCCGCAGGTCATTGACAAGCGTCACCCGTTCCCGTTTCTGAAAAACAAGGAGATATACGCAGCTGTCAGCATCGAGGGCAAAAACAGCACCGCAAAGGTGGGAATTATCCCCGCCAGCGGAAATTTCAGCCGACTTATTTTCCTGCCCGACAACAAGCGTTTTATGTTAGTCGAAGAACTCATTCTGCACTATGTAGGTCAGGTTTTCTGCAATTATAAAATTATCGACAAAACGCTTTTCCGTGTTACCCGAAACGCCGATATTAACGTTGAAGAAGCACTTGACCACGACCTTGATTTCCGTCAGGTGATGGAGGAGCTGCTGAAAAAGCGTAAGAAGCTGTCCCCCGTAAGGCTGGAGCTGTCGAGGAATATTTCACAGTCCACCCTTGATTATCTCTGCGAAAATCTGGAGCTTTCCGCAGAGCAGGTCTTTCGGATAAAATCGCCCCTTGACCTGTCCTTTGCGTTTACGCTAAGGGATAAAATTGCGGCGGCGGGCTTTCCCATTTTCTATAACAAGGCAGAGCCGCAGAAGTCCCTCTATGTCAATCATCACGAGCCCATGATAAAGCAGATACTGAAAAAGGATATGCTGCTTTTCTATCCCTATGAGAGCATTCGCCCGTTTATCAGGCTGTTAAACGAAGCTGCCGAGGACGAAAATGTGGTTTCCGTTAAGATAACCCTTTACCGTGTGGCGAAAAATTCCAAGATAGTCGAAGCACTTGTAAATATGGCAGAAAACGGCAAGGACGTTATGGTTCTGGTTGAACTCCGTGCACGCTTTGACGAGGAAAATAACATAGGCTGGTCAAAGCGGCTGGAGGAAGCGGGCTGCCGTGTTATCTACGGTCCCGAGGATCTGAAGGTTCATTCAAAGCTGCTGCTTATTACCCGCAAAAACGGTTCAAAGGTTGAGCATATTACTCAGATAGGAACGGGAAATTACAACGAAAAAACGTCAAATCTGTACACTGACCTTTCTCTTATGACGGCAGACGAAAGCATTGCAAACGAAGCCGCACAGGTGTTCAACGCCCTTGCTCTGGGCAATCTTGCGGAGGATATGAAGCATCTGCTTGTTGCTCCGAAATGTCTGCAAAATCGTATTCTTGATATGATCGACGAGGAAATTGCCGCTGCAAAGAGCGGTCAGCCTGCATATCTGGGATTTAAGCTGAATTCGCTGACGGATAAGATAATCATGGATAAGCTGGTGGAGGCATCTCAGGCGGGCGTTCGCATTGACCTTATTGTCAGGGGAATTTGCTGCCTTGTGGCAGGCGTTCCCGGATATACGGAAAATATCAGCATTATCAGCGTTGTGGGACGGTATCTGGAGCATTCGAGAATTTACATTTTCGGCACAAAGGAGCGGTGCAAGCTGTACATATCCTCGGCAGACTTTATGACGAGAAACACGCTCAGACGTGTTGAGGTAGCTGCCCCCGTTTACGACAAGGACATTAAAGCCCGAATTTTGGATATGTTCAGCATTATCCTTTCGGACAATATGAAGGCAAGGCGCATGAACTCAAACGGTGAATATGTCCGCCGTGAGGTGGTGGGAATGCCCATTGACAGTCAGGAATATTTCATCAAGCAGGCGTATGACAACGCTGCGAAGATACCGCAGACGACTCAGAAGAAAAAGGGAATTCTTATCAGCCTGAAAAAGCTTTTGTCAGGAGATAAATAAAAGACGGCAGTCCGGGGAAAATCTCGGGCTGCCGTTTTGTCAGTATTCATTTAATGAATTGAAAAATCTCGCAAGACAATTCCATGTAAAAATATCCGCTTCGCCTGTGGGAGGGAGTCCGCAAAGCTTCTGAAATCTGCGGAGGGCAATTTCCGAAGAGCTGTCAAAGCTGCCGCTTACGGTAATGTTTCCCATGTTAGGATATTTCTCGGAAATCGCAAGCAGCATTGCTTGGATAATCGCCGCAGCGGGGGACTTGTCGCCCTTTTTTATAACATTCACCGCCGAACCGAAGGGATTTATTTTCAGCGGCTGCGAATGATAAACGGCGGCGGTTTTGCTGCGCTTTTTCAGCTCCTCCCATGTGGCAAAATCGGTTTCGCCCGTTGGCGGCAGACCGTATGCCTGCTGAAATGCCTTGACCGCTTCTGCCGTTGCCGAGCCGTAAAAGCCGTCGGGGACTATCCTCGGCACGTTTTCGTCTGCAAAGGAAACAGTTCTCAGCATCATTTGAAGCTGCCTGATATGTTCCGATTTTTCTGCCGAAGTATATGTCAAAAAATCGCCGCCTTTCTATTGTTTCATTATGTACCCGGGGAACTGTCCCTCGGCGGTTTGCGAGCCTGCGGACAGGTCGGAGCATATTTCGGCAATGCCGTTCCAGGTGTTGCTGCCTGCCGCTCCCGTTGCGGGAATTTCCAGAAGCCGCTGTGCCTCCTTGACTGCCTTTGCGGTAAGGCTGCCGAATCGTCCCGTGACGGTCAGCTTTGGTATTTCGGGAAATTCCTCGTGAAGGCGGTTGAGCATTTTTTGAAGCGTTTCGACGTTATCGCCCGACATTCCCTCTCTTAGCATCTGTCCGTTAAACGGGGCAATTTCTTCACGGCAGAAGTGGGGGATAACGGTGGCTATTCCCAGATAACATCTCACAAGATAGTCGGTAAGCTTTTTGTCGGCAATTCCCGTGGGCGGAAGGTCGTAAAGCTTTGCAAAGGCGCAGACTGCTGCTTCGGTGTCCGAGTCGAAATCTCCCGTAATTTCCGTAAAAATATCCGTACCGTGGAAAAGCAGCACGGCTGAGAGCATTCGTTGGAGTGCGTTCACACCCTCGCCCCTGTCGCCGAATTTCAGGTCGCCGTCATACTGCAATGATATTTCCCGTGAAAGGTCGGTGCGGCAGAGCCTTTTCAGGGCGTTGTAGACGGACATAATTTTGTCGTAAAATCTGCTGTCCATGTCGCTGACCGAAAATATTTCCCCGAACCTTTTCAAGGCGTCCCGTTCGGAGATGCCGCCGTCAGCTTCGACGGGTATCATCTTCGGAATGTCCGTGTAAACTGCGGATATTCTGTTCATTACAATGCGAAGGGCAGTGCGGTTGGTTTTTATGTCCATGGGCTTGCTCCTTTCACTGCGTTCCCTCGGGCAGCGGGATAAGGTCTACGGGCTGGACGGATTTTATGTCGGGGAAAATGGGAACGGTAATGTCATCGGAGGCGTAATATCCCTCCGCCGTGACCTTGATATTGTAGGGCTTATAGGGCGAACCCTCGGGCACCTCTGCGGAGAGAACGGCGGTTTCCGTCCGTCCGTTATGGTCGGAAAAAAGTATCTTTCGGATAACGACTTTCCCGTCAACAAGCTCGGTAACCGTGACCACCGCCGATTTTACGGGAAAGCTGCCGCCTGTGGTTATCTCAGCCTGCAAATAGCCCTCGGTGCCGCCTGTGTCGGGGACGGTTTCGGGAAGGGTGGGTTCCTTTTCGGGCGGTTTGGTAAATGCCGATTCGTCGGGCGGGGGAAATTTCGGAGATACGCCCGCAGCCGCAAATGGGTCGGGGGGCTTTAGCTTATCCTCGGAAACGGCGTAGCGTTCATTTTTCGTGCTGTTGTAGAGCCGCATCAGCTCCTCACGGTATTTATCGCTGACTTTATCGGTATATTTTTCGGGCATAGGCTGCACTCCTTTATTTCGGTTATGTTATATGGTATTGTCCATCTCAAAAAAATATTCCGAAAAATTGCAGGATAGGGTATTTACATTATTTAGGAAATGTGATAAAATATAAGTAATAAAAGCCGTGTCCACGGTGAACAAGGAGGCGGAGCATATGAAAAGCTTCGAATATCGGGTAACGGATCCAATGGGACTTCACGCACGGCCCGCAGGAATGCTCGTTAAGGAAGCGGGCAAATTTTCATCGGTCATAAAGGTAACAAGCGGCGGCAGGTCCGCAGAAGCTACAAGGCTTTTCGGTATCATGGGTCTTGCGGTAAAATGCGGAGCGACGGTAACGGTCAGTGCTGAGGGTGCGGACGAGGACGAAGCTATTGCCGCAATGGAAACATTTTTTAAGGAGAACGTGTAAAAAAGAATCAGCCTTCCGAAGCGAATTGCCTCGGAAGGCTGTGGTTTTTATACTGTTAATGTGTGTCACTCAGGAAATAGTAAAATAGAAATTACCATCAAATCAGTGGATCAATTGGGATTCCACAAAGCGGGCATTACCGTGTTTCCCTCAATCAGCTCGTTCATATAGCTTTTGCTCATGTTCATTGTCACGACAGCGTCACCGGGATATGCGGCAATAACATAGTTTTCGCCCGATTTCCAGACACCGCCCTGTATGTTCTCGTAGCTAATGGTCGGTTCGCCCAATGAAGCGGAGTAGGAATTCACAATGGAATCAAAGGCTGACTGCAGCTCGCTGTCGGGGAGGTCTGCCTTGATTATTCCCGTTAAGGAGAAAGCAAGGACGCCGTTGTAAAAATAGCAGCAGGTAACTGCTTCCTTTCCCATAGATTTGCAGCGGTAGCTGAGAATGTTGTTTTTGATCGTATACTGATTTTCTTTAAGCCCCTTGATGGCTATGACTTCATCAACGGTACAGGTGTAGTCAATAGAAGTTTTTTGCGGTGCTGATGTTGTTTCTGTCTGCTCCTGCGTGACCTCGGGCAGGGCTGCATCTGTTTTCCGTCTGACCGCAGAAACGGTCAGGGGAGCAGCGGTGCAGCATATAACGGCGGCAGTCAGCAGAGCCGAAAATCTCACTGAAAGCTTCATTGCACATTCTCCTTAAAGGTCGCTGAAATCGGGAAGTGATGCCTTGCCGCTGTTGAGTGCCTGCATATAATCCGCACTGACATTCATAGACATAACAACGTCCTTTGCGTAGGCAACGATAACGAAGTTTTTGCCCGACTGCCAAACCTCGCCCTGAATATCGTTATAGGTCATGACCGACTTGCCCAGGGACTTATTATAAGCATCTGTAAGCGTCTTGTAGGCGGACTGCATATCATTTTCGGTAAGGTTGAAGTTAAGGATACCCGTTGCATAGAAGGCAAGCTTTCCGTTATCGAAATAGTAGTAGGAAATAGCGTCCTTGCCTAAGTATTTGCAGCGGTAGTAAAGAAGATTTTTGCTTTTCACATAGGTGTACTGACCCTCTTTAAGACCCTTGATAGCGATAATATCTTCCTTGGTGCAGGTGTAGTCTACGGATTTTTTGGAGGTAGTGGCAGTAGCTGTTGCTGTTGTGACAGCGGTGCCTGCCTTGCCGTCCCAGACGCCTGCGGAGCTGAAATTATAGCTCTTTCCGCCGATGGTCACGGTACCTGTGCGCATCTTTCCGTCATTGCCGAAATAGTACCACTTATTGTCTATCTTTTTCCAGCCGGTGTACATAATTCCGTCGGTGCCGAAACGATAGTATGTACCGTTCAGCTTTACCCATGAGGTCGCCATCTGACCGTCGGAAAGGAAATAGTAGTATTTGTCGTTATGCTTGACAAAGCTGTTTTTCACCATAGTTCCGTTCTTGTAATAGTAATATTTTCCGTTTTTCTTTGAGAAGCCTGTAATACCTGTTTTGGCGGAAGATGAAGTCTTGGTGGGATTTGTCTTTGCCGCAGACGCAGAAATAGGAGCAACAGCAGTGCAGCTCATAACGGCAGCTGCCAGAACAGCCGCAATTTTTTTTGAAATTTTCATTATTATCCTCCTGTCACATCTGAGATTATCTGTATATAATAGTATCATTTTCCTCTGTAAATGTCAATATCATTTTTGCATTTATTAAGGAAATACTGATTTATGGGTGTCCCCGCCCACGGAAATCAAATTTCAACGAATTTTTGTAGGGGACGGGTTTCCCGTCCCGCAGATACGCTGCATTTTCGCATTTCATCGATACTGCGGGCGACCAATGGTCGCCCCTACATAAGCATATTTGTTGGGAAATATATAAAAATTGATTTCCGTTGTCCCCGCCTAGATACGTCACTCAGGAAACAAGAAAAATAAAATTGTCGATTAAATCAGCAGTTCCTTAATGCTTTGCTATCCTTTCAAAGCCTTTGGAAAACGCCGTCCTGTCGCATAAAAACAGAAAGTC
>JAEDOB010000099.1 GCA_016302225.1 Oscillospiraceae bacterium
GACGGCAGAATTGACAAGTTCGTTGCTGACAGATACGCTTCTTGGAACACAGGCATCGGTAAGGACATCATTGACGGCAAGGTTTCCATGGCTGACCTTGAAAAGTACGCTCTGGAAAAGGGCGAGGTTACAGATTCCCTCACAAGCGGCAGACAGGAAATGCTGGAGTCTATCCTTAATAATATTATGTTTAACCTGTAATTTCGGCAAATCACAACGATTTTTTCGCCGCCGTCTGCAAAGCTGCGGACGGCGGTTTAATATACCGTTTTGTAACCGTTCAAAACGACGAATTTACAATTTATTTCACAAATAACAGGAGTTGATTTAAAATGAAATACGCAATCGGAGTAGACATAGGCACAAGCGGCACAAAAACCGTCCTCTTTGATGAAAAGGGAACGGTCATTGCCTCGGCAACGGTGGAATATCCCATGTATCAGCCGAAAAACGGCTATGCGGAGCAGGACCCCGCAGACTGGTACAATGCTGCCGTTTCCACCATGAAGACCGTTATGGAAAAGAGCGGCGTTGACAAGAACGACGTCTGCGGAATAGGTCTGTCGGGACAGATGCACGGACTTGTTATGCTGGACGAAAAGAATAACGTCATCAGAAAATCAATCATCTGGTGCGACCAGAGAACCGCCAAGGAAGTTGACGAGATGAACGAAAAGCTGGGACGTGAGAAGCTTATCCAAATAACCGCAAACCCCGCTCTCACAGGCTGGACCGCCGCAAAAATTCTCTGGGTAAAGAACAACGAACCCGAAAATTACGCTAAATGCCGTCATATCCTCCTGCCCAAGGATTACATCAGATTTATGCTCACAGGCGTTTATGCAACCGAGGTTTCCGACGCTTCGGGAATGCAGCTGCTGGACGTTCCCAACCGCTGCTGGAGCAAGGAGGTCTGCGATACTCTGGGCATTGATATGTCCATGCTGGCAAAGGTTTACGAGTCCTGCGAAATAACGGGCTATATCACCAAGGAAATTGCCGATATAACGGGACTCAAGGAAGGCACTCCCGTTGTGGGCGGTGCGGGCGACAATGCCGCCGCTGCCGTTGGCACAGGCGTTGTGGAGGACGGCAAGGCGTTCACCACTATCGGCACAAGCGGCGTTGTTTTTGCGCATACATCAAAGGTTTCCATTGACCCCAAGGGACGTGTTCACACCTGCTGCGCCGCAGTTCCCGGCTGCTGGCATATTATGGGCGTTACACAGGGCGCAGGTCTGTCCCTGAAATGGTTCAGAGATAACTTCTGTTCCGCAGAAAAGGACACAGCAAAGCTTATGGGCGTTGACGAATACTATCTCATGGACAAGGAGGCGGAAACCGTTCCCATCGGCGCAGACAGACTGCTCTATCTCCCCTATCTTATGGGCGAAAGAACTCCCCACCTTGACCCCGATGCAAGAGGAATGTTCTTCGGACTGTCCGCTATGCACACCAAGAAGCATATGCTCCGTGCGGTAATGGAGGGCGTTGCATATTCGCTCCGTGACTGCGTTGAGATCTGCCGTGAAATGGACATTAACGTTTCCGATATGATGGCTTGCGGCGGCGGCGGAAGCTCTCCCCTGTGGCGTCAGATGCTTGCTGACCTGTACGCTTGTCCCGTAAAGACCGCTTCTTCCAAGGAAGGACCCGCTCTGGGCGTTGCTATTCTGGCGTTTGTTGGTGCGGGCGTTTACAAGAGCGTTCCCGAGGCTTGCAAGGCTATTGTTGGCGTTGACAAGGTTCAGCAGCCTATCTCCGAAAATGTTCCCGTTTACGAGAAATATTTTAGATTGTATGACGAGATTTATCCCGCTGTTAAGGAGAATTGCGCTAAGCTGGCGGAGCTGTGAGTATTATGAACGAAAAATTTACTGTAATGCGCTTTTTTGGAGATCATATGATACTTCAGAGCGGATGTGAAAACCACGTTCGGGGCAGAGCGCCCGAAGGCGCTGCTGTTATGCTGAAAATATCCGACTGCCGCGGCAATAAAAGCGTTTTTTACGCAGCTGTCAGCGGCAGCGGCGCATACGAAATAGTCATTCCCCCTTATCCCCCCTCATTTGAAGGGTACACCCTGACCTTTTCATGCGGCGATGATGAGATCACTTTTTCGGACGTTCTTTTCGGTGAGCTTTATCATATAAGCGGACAGTCCAATATGGAACTGCCCATATGCCGCACCATTGACCCCTTATGCCCGATCATTCCCGAAGGCAGCAGCTTTATAAGAGAATTTCGCGTGCCCGTTCAGTGCTGCTTTGGCATGGACGAGGTGTATGATGATTTTCAGGGCGGTCAGTGGAAATATGCCGAAGGCGATGACCTTATGGAAATGAGTGCCGCAGGATATTATTTTGCCGAAAAGCTTTATAAAAAGCTGAATATGCCTGTGGGACTTGTGAATACCTCTGCGGGCGGCTCTCCCGTTGAAGCGAGAATGCCTTACAGAATGCTTATGGAGCTTGGCGGATATGAAGATTTTCTGTCCCGATGCACCGTTCCCGATTATGAAAAAAATACCATTGCCGATGACAGCAAAAAGTACGGCAAATGGTGCTCAGAGCTTGATAGCAGGGATATAGTATCAAAGGATATTTTCACAGCTCCCCACGAATACACCAAATGTCATGTTCCCTTTTATTTCAGAGATGACCCACAGCTTTCGGGCTTCTGCGGACGGATATGGTTCCGAAAGAAATTTTTCATTCCCGATGATATGGATATGTCGGAAGCTGTACTTATCCTCGGAGCGATGATAGACGCTGACGAGGCGTTTGTGAACGGCACTTCGGTGGGGTCCACAGGATATATGTATCCCCCGAGGATATATCCCATTCCAAAGGAAGTTCTGCACAGGGGCGAAAATACCCTGCATATCCGCCTTGAAGTAAGGCAGGGCATGGGAGGATTTGTTGCGGGAAAGAAGTACTGCATCAAGTCGGGTGACAGGCTCATTGATCTTTCGGGAGATTGGGAATACGCTGTGGCAGCAAGGGGTGAATATATTGCGCCCGATGTGTTCTTTCAGGGGCTGCCGCTTTCCATGTACGGCGCACTTACCGCTCCCGCTTTCAACATAAAATTCAGAGGACTGATATGGTATCAGGGCGAATCCAATGACAAATCTCCCGAAAGATATTATGAGCTGTTCAGCGCCTTTGTGAATATGTACAGAGAACACTGCGGATATGATATTCCTGTTATCTTCACACAGCTCTGCAATTTTGACGATCCTGTGCAGTGCGTTCCGCCGCTGTCATGGGCGGAAGTGAGAGAGCAGCAGCGAAAATGTCTTGACATACCCGAAACAGCTATGGCTGTGACAATTGATATTGGTGAGTCAAACGATCTTCACCCCATCAACAAGCGTGATGTGGGACGGAGGCTTGCACTCTGTGCAGAGCGGCTCATATATAAGGACAGTCTTGTTCCCGAGGATATTTTCCCCATATCGGCGGAACTGACGGAACACGGCAGGATACTGCTTTCATTTACCGACACACAAGCTGTAAAAATGAAAAACGATCCTCCAAAGCATTTTGAGATAATTTCATCCGACGGAGAAATATTCCGTCCCGCAGCAAAGCTTACAGACAAGGGTCTGCTGCTTGAATATGAGGGAGAAAATACCCCTGTTTTACTGCGGTATGCATGGAAAAATGATCCTTCAGATCCCGATCTGTTCAGCAAGACGGGACTTCCGCTCTCTCCATTTAAGATAGACATAATTCAAAAGGTTTTATCGAAAAAGTAATATGTCGGTGCTGCTAAATCAAAGAACATGAGAAGCAGCACCGATATGAGCATTTCTTCGGAAATATCCGATCTCAGCTTGAAATTTCTTGACAAGATAATTCTTCGGTAAGGAGATTTTTACTATGGAAAACTACGAACACCGCAAGGCAAGAAAAAATATCATCATTACAGATTCCGACGGAAAGCCTGCTTCGGGCAGGCAGGTTAGTATAAAGCTTAAAAATCACAAGTTTTTATTCGGCTGGGGCGCATTTGACGTTATGAATCACACAAATGCCGACACCAATGAGAAAAAAGAGTGCTTTTCTCCACGCGCAAAACGGTGGGAAGAGCTTTTCAATTACGGCACTCTCCCCTTTTACTGGGGATTGTATGAGCCATCCGAGGGCGATGTCAGACAGGACGAAATGATGAAATGCGTTGACCGCCTGGTAAATGACGGGGCAAAGGTCAAAGGGCATCCTCTTTGCTGGCATACGGTATGCGCAGATTGGCTTTTAAAGTACAGTAATGAGGAGATCATGCAAAAACAGCTTGACCGCATTACCCGTGAGGTGAGTGCTTTCAAAGGCAAAGTCGAGCTTTGGGACGTTATCAACGAAACGGTGATCATGCCCGTTTTTGACAAGTATGATAATGCTGTAACAAGGCTCTGCAATCATTACGGAAGAATACCGCTAATCAAATCCGTATTTGCAGCAGCAAAGGCTGCCGATCCGAATGCAGTGCTGCTGATCAACGATTTCAACACCTCCGAGGATTACGCAGATGTTATTGAAAAGTGCCTTGACGCAGGCGTTCCCATTGACGCCATCGGCATACAATCTCATCAGCATCAGGGCTACTGGGGTGCAGATAAGCTTGAGAAGGTGCTTCACCGCTTTGAACGCTTCGGGCTGCCCATTCATTTTACGGAAAATACTATAATTTCGGGAAAGCTTATGCCCCCCGAGATAGTTGACCTTAATGATTTTTCTGCCGAGGTCTGGGACTCCCTTCCCGAATTTGAAGAGCGGCAGAAAAAAGAACTGGAGGAAATGTACCGCATTTTATTTGCTCATCCTCTCGTTGAAGCGGTGACAGGCTGGGACTTTACCGACGGCGGTTGGCTCAATGCTCCCAGCGGACTTCTTCGCAGAAACGCCTCTCCCAAGCCTGCTTATGATATGCTTATGGAGCTTATCAAAAATGAGTGGTCCACCGAATACAAGACTCTCACAGATAATAACGGCTCCTTTGAGCTTTACGGCTTCAAGGGCGAATATTCCGTATGTATTGACGGAAAGGAATATATTGTTATGAATGACGGAACGGACAGCCGGGAAGGCTTGCGGTTATCTAAGGGGGAAAGCTATGGATATACTTTATGACTGCTGGCTTGCTTACGGCAAGGACGATGCTATGAAATGGACGGAAAGGTATCTTTCAAGACTTTGCGTTCTGTGCATCGGCAGAGTGATAAGCTCTGCCGTAAAGGAGCTTGAAACGGCATACAGACGACTTGCGGGAAAGATACCCGAAAGGATATCCAAGCCCTTTTCGGGCGGATGCTTTATTCTTAGGATAAATGGGGACTTTGATGCGGGCGGGTACGGTATCTCCGTTTCCGATGATAATATCACCGTTGAGGGCGGCGATGAAAACGGCGTTCTTTACGGAGTTTTCAGGTTTCTTATCCTCGCTTCGGGGGGATATTCTCCCGAAAAGCTTAACATTACCGAAAAGCCCTGCTATCCCCTGCGAATGGCAGATCAATGGGACAATGCTGACGGTACGGTCGAAAGAGGTTATTCGGGAGCTTCCATTTTTTATGAGAAGGACAGACCCGTTTCGGATATGACAAGGCTGACCGATTATGCTCGGCTTCTTTCCTCTGTGGGGATAAATGCCATATGTATAAATAACGTTAATGTTCATAAGACCGAAACGCATTTTATCACTGAAAAATTTCTTCCCGACATTGCAAAAATTGCGGACATATTTGCCGATCATGGGATAAAGCTGTATCTCAGCGTGAATTTTGCAGCTCCTATGGAAATTGACGGGCTGCCTACTGCCGACCCGCTCAATGAGAGGGTAATAAGCTGGTGGAAATGCACAGCAGAGAAAATTTACAGTTATATCCCCGATTTCGGAGGATTTCTTGTAAAAGCAGACTCGGAAAACCGTCCAGGTCCGCATACCTACGGCAGAGATCATGCCGAGGGTGCAAATATGCTTGCCGACGCCTTGAAGCCCTATGGGGGCAAAGTGATATGGCGATGCTTTGTATATAACTGCCATGTTGACTGGAGAGATAGGTCCACCGACAGAGCAAAGGCAGCCTATGACAATTTCAAACCATTGGACGGAAAATTTGCGGACAACGTTTTTCTTCAGATAAAAAACGGCCCAATGGATTTTCAGATACGAGAGCCTGTTTCGCCCCTTTTCGGTGCAATGCCCAACACCAATTGTATCTGTGAATTTCAGATAACTCAGGAATATACAGGTCAGCAGATCGATCTTTGCTACCTTGTTCCCATGTGGAAGGAATGCCTTGATTTTGACACTTACTCAGACGGTGAAGGCTCCTTCGTCAGCAAAAAAATCCTTGGAGCAGCCGCTGTTTCAAATGTGGGCGCAAACCGCTGTTTAACAGGAAATCCCCTTGCAGGCGCAAATCTTTACGGATATGGCAGACTTGTTTTCGACCCCTCTCTTTCCGCAAAACAGATAGCGGAGGAATGGGTGAGGGCTGCACTGACTGCCGACGAAGAAACGGCTGAGGTCATATGCACAATGCTTTTGTCCTCGCGGGAAATATACGAAAGCTACACATCTCCTCTCGGAGTAGGATGGATGGTGACGCCTCATTATCATTACGGTGTGGATGTTGACGGATACGAGTATTCACCGTGGGGAACCTATCACTATTCCGACAGAAACGGAATGGGAGCGGACAGGACAAGAGCAACGGGTACGGGCTATACAGCACAATACGCTTCTCATAATGAGGAGATGTATGAAGATCCTTCCACCTGTCCTGAGGAACTTCTTCTGTTTTTTCATCATCTGCCATATACATATATGCTCAAAAGCGGAAAAACTCTGATCCAGCATATCTATGACAGCCATTTTGACGGAGCAGAAAAAGCTGAGGGACTTCTTATGCAATGGAGATCTCTCAAAGGCAAGCTGCCCGAAGAAATATATTCCGAAGCGGAGATCCGCTTTGAAAAGCAGCTTCTGAACAGCAGACAGTGGCGTGATGTGATAAACACATATTTCTTCCGCAAATCGGGAATAGATGATATACATAGCAGGAAAATTTACAGATAATATCAGCTTCAAAGTGCACTCCTGTACGGAAAGGAAACATTGATGTTTTTCCGATTTACAACGCAATAAATGATATACGGAAGGAGAACCGTTTTGAAAAATGAAAGCATAAATCCGATCATATCTCTCGATTATCCCGACCCTGATTTAATAAGGGTCGGCGATACATATTTTATGGTTTCAACTACAATGCATTTCTTCCCTTGCTGTGAAATTCTCCGTTCCTACGATCTTCTGAACTGGGAACACGCCTGCTTTGTATGCGAAACCCTTGATAATACTCCCGATCAGCAGCTTGAAGGCGGTAATATTTACGGTAAGGGCATGTGGGCAGCTTGTCTTAGGCACCATAATGAAAAATTTTATGTCTGCTTCTCATGCAATGACACTCACAAAACATATCTTTACACCGCAGATGATATATACGGCAAATGGGAAAA
>JAEDOB010000100.1 GCA_016302225.1 Oscillospiraceae bacterium
TTTTCCAGAACCGAATATTGCAGGACACATTCACGGCGGTTGAAATTCTTCCAGATGGGGTCATTTGATGTGAGAATTACAAAATCCTTGGCAAAATGGTCATGCAGCTTGACAGCAGTGCTGCCTTCCAGAAGGATCTCGCCTGTGTTTTTCCTCAGACGCCATTTCAGTTCACCATTGAGAATGTCGTTTCTCTCGCTGGAAATGTTTACCGTAATGCAGTTGGGCTCGGAGTCGTCCACAGAAGCAATAACGGGAGCATAAAACTTCCTTGCGTAATAGTGGAGTGCCTTCCATCTGCCGAAATAGTCAATGCTGGACCATGAGATAACGGGGTTTGAGTCGTTCACCTGCCAGTAGAGGGAACCCATGCACAGCCCACGTTTTCTGCGCATATTTTCCACATTCAGGCGGACGGCATCTGCCTGAACAAGCTGGCTGAGATACACAAGATGTTCAAATTTGTAGGGATAATTCATCATCTGCGCAAGATAGTACATGAGCTTTTCAGTGCCCTGAGTGCATTTCTGATGCGCCTCCATAACCGGACACATGAGGTCGAAATCCGTTTCCTCCGCAAAGCTGCGGATAGTTTTCATTGACGGCAGGGACTCAAAGCCGTATTCCGAACAGAATCTGAATGTATATTTTTTGTAATCCTCAAAGGGTTTAAGGCCGTGCCAAACGTCCCAATAGTGGGAATCGCCCTTGTTGATGCTGCTTGCGTCCTTGTAGCCGCCGCCCGATGACGGGGAGGAAGGCCAGTAGAAGGAGGCGGGGTCATATTCGTTCAGCACCTGTGGCAGAAGCAGTTCAAACTGCACCAGATATTCCCGCTTGCGCTGACCGTCCACGGGGATACCCCAGCCCACAATTGCGGATTCAATTTCGTTGTTTCCGCACCAGAGGGCGAGAGAGGGGTGATTTCTCAGACGCTTTATATTATCAATGGCTTCCTGCTTTACGTTTTCGTAGAAATCGCCGTTCAGACGATAGACAGCGCAGGCAAACATAAAGTCCTGCCAAACGAGAAGCCCAAGACGGTCGCAGCAGTCGTAAAAGCTTCTGTCGGGATAAAATCCGCCGCCCCAGACACGAATGCAGTTGTAGTTTGCGGCGGCGCACTGTTTCAGCAGCCGCTCCGTCCTCTCGGGGGTGATGCGGTTAAGTATCTGATCCTCGGGGATATAGTTTGCGCCCATTGCAAATATCTTTTCGCCGTTTACAATAAAGCAGAATTCCTCACCGTCAGTGCCGTCATTGTCCTTTGCACGGCTGACGGAAACGGTGCGAAGCCCGACAGTATCGTTCTTTTCGTCGAGGATATTTCCGTTTGCGTCTTTGAGAATGATGTGAAGGGCGTACAGATTTTGTTCGCCGTAACCTCTGACATTCCAGAGCATGGGGTTCTTAACCTCGGCAACAACGACCGCCTTTCCGCTTGAACAATCTGCGGAGGAAAACTCGGTGACTGTCCTATCGGGCGCGGTAAGTGAAGCGGTCACGGTTAGGGGAATGCTGCTGTCGGCAATGTTTATTTCTGCGGTAAGGTCGCAGGTCACGGATTTTTTGTTATGCCGCTGACGGAAATAGAAGCTGTCGATAGCGGCGGTTTTTATGCCTGTAAGCTCAACGTCCCGCCAAATGCCCATATCGGGGAGCTTCGGTCCCCAGTCCCAGCCGAACATATAATGCGCTTTTCTCAAATGCGGAAATCCCTGAACGGTGGAATCCACGCCCCAAAGATGCTTCTCGGCTTCCTTTTCTTCAAGATATTTCAGGGGAGATTCGATCTCTATACGTATAAAATTGGAAGTGTCGGTCTTGAGATACGGGGTTACGTCAAAACGGTAGATACGGTGCATATTGTCCGTTTTTCCCAGCAGACAGCTGTTGAAATAAACGGAGGCGACTGTATCAATACCGTGAAATGTCAGCAGTATCTTATCCGCATCAAGCATAGCTCTGTCGGCTTTGAAGGTCTTTTCAAATACGCAGGACGTACCGGAAAGCGCAGTTGCCCATTCCTCGTTAAGCCCCTTGTAAGGGTCATCTATCCTTTTGTTGTCAATAAGCAGAGAGTACATGGAGCAGGGGACATCTGCGGTAAAGATCCCGTCAAAGCCGTCAATGGTCACATTCCATTTGCTGTTCAGATTTTTGGTAAACATACAAGCTTAGCTCCTTTCCGCTTTTACGCCGTTTGATATCTGCTTTTCAATGGGTATCCATTTGCACATTGCCTTGTCAAATAACGCCATATCAATAGGCTTTGCGATGTAGTCGTTCATACCCGAAGCAATAAGCTCGTCGCTGGCACCCTTTTCGGTGGTGGCTGTCAGGGCGATAATAGGCACCTGCTTTGCGCTGCTGCTTCTGAGGGCTCTAATATGCTTTACAGTTTCCGTTCCGCTCATTTCGGGCATAAGCTGATCCATGAAGATCAGGTCAAACTGCTGACCTGCACGCATGAGCCGAAGCGCCTTTTCACCGCTTTCCGCAGACACCGAACGAATACCGTAGCATTTGAGGATAGCTTCAACCACCTTTCTGTTGGAGGCTGTGTCATCAACAACAAGCACTCTTGCTTCGGGGGCGGTAAAGCTGTTGATAAGGGCATTTTTCTCCTGAACTGTTTCGGAAAGTCCGTTGGCAATATCACAGAAGGAGAAAAGTGTCAGTGGCTTTCTTATGCGCTCTACTCCGGCAAAAGCAATGTCCGCATGATCCTGAATGCTGAGCATCTGAACGGCTTTTGCCTTTTTGAATGATGGGAGCTCTTCAATTCCCGAGGAACGGGCATATTTGCAGTCGAAAAGGAGGATATTCTCGGGAACGTCCTCAATTATCTTATTTACCGAAGCAATGTCGTCCAGCACGAAATATTCCATATTAAGGGATTCAAACATATTGCACGCCGAAAGACGGCAGACGAAATTCGGCTCGATAATGTAAACACGGCATGCAGGCAGAGTGCCTATGTCCGAGATCATCTCATTGGAAGCTATCTGCTGAACAACAGAAGCGGTAAATGTTGAACCGACGCCATAGACGCTTTCTGCGGTAATGTCGCCGCCCATAAGTACAGCAAGACGCCTTGCAATGGCAAGTCCCAGACCTGCACCTTTGCTGGATTGTCCCGGAACGTTATCGACCTGGAAAAACTCGGTGAACAGCTTCGGAATATCCTCCGACTTTATACCGATACCCGTGTCCTCAACCGAAACGGTAAGAAGCACCTTATCAGCCGAAACAGGCTCGCTGCCGACAGTCATTGTTATCATACCGTGATTTGTGTATTTTACGGCGTTTGACAGAATATTGCAGACGATCTTTTTCAGCTTGTGCAGGTCGCCTGAAAGGGAGGCGGGAATGTCGGGGCTGACATTTACAACAAATGCAATATCCTTGTTTTTCAAGGAAGTGCTTATCTCGCTGACCGTTTCTTCTACAAATTTTCTGATAGTGTAGGTCTGACAAACGATCTCGTCACCGCCTGCCTCCACACGGGAAAAGTCCAGAACATCGTCAATAACGGTAAGCAGCTGCTCGGCGGCTTCTTTGATATTTTCGGTGTATTCCATGCACTCTTCATTCAGCTTGTTGTGTCTGAGAAGGTCGTTCATACCGCATATGGTGTTAAGCGGGAGCCGCATTTCGTAGCTTAGTCCTGCGATAAATTCGCTCTTTGCCTTTGCTGCCTTCTCGGCTTCATTTTTTTTCAGCTCCAGAAGCTGAAGAAGATCCTCGTGGCTCTGTGCCTTTTCGGCAGCACGTCTGTCGGCTCTTTTACGGAAAAATGCCAAAAATGAAAATATAATGCTGATGATTATCAGGTAAACAATGGTGAGAAGCTGCGATGAATCAAGAGTTCCTTCCAAAGCGGCATTTGCAATATATATGACAAAGGTTGCTGCAATATTTGTCAGGCAAACGGGGATAACGCCAAATCCCGCAGATATAGCTACATAGCCTATCAACAGTACGGCTGTATTTTCAGAGCTGCAGGAAAATATGTACACTGAGGTCATTGCCAGCATGAAAATATTCGTTATCCACGCCTTGCTTTTAAGGGAAAGCGGGTTAATAAAGGTTGTGCAGGCAGATATCCCACCGAAAACTGCGGTCAGAGCGGTAACCGTCAGGCTTCCTGTTTCCTTTGCTGCTGCAATTGACGTGAATATGGTAAGAACTATGATTATCCAACCACCGAGATGTACTGCAAGACCGTTGGCTTTGTTATTATTATCGAGTTTTTTCATTAATACTCCTCCTTGCCGCCGTCGAGGGTAACTCCTGCGGGTACGACAAAATTCAGCTTTTTACGTTCAAGTGAGGCTTTTATTTCGGTTAATTCCACAGCTTCTCCGTCCAGATTGGCGATAATAGGCTTTCTGTCCGCACGTCTGATACGTATCTCCGAGCCGTCGGTGACGATAGCCTTGTCGCCTATGCTTTCAATGTCGCCGTTTATAAACGGTTTCAGCGAACGCAGGACATTAAGTCGTCCCGCAGCCTTGAAAAGCATAATTTCCAGCCTTCCGTCGTCGGGACAGGCATAGGGCAGCGGGTACATATTGCTTCCAAAGCATTTTCCGTTGGCAAAATGGAGAAAGACGTATCTTCCGTCATATCGTCTGCCGTCAACGGTTATCTCGTAATCAATGGAGGTATCGGTGAGGATAGTTATAACCGGCATCAGCTTGTAGGGCAGATTTCGGTTTATCATGGACAGATCCTGAAAGAAGGAAAATGTCCGAAAGCAGCTTTCAAAGCCGATGGTAAGGGAATTTGCCGCCATGTATTCGCCGTTTATCTTTATGACATCAAGGGGGACAGTGCTGCCGCCGATAAGCTTTTTGAGATCTCTGAAATCAGCGTAGGAGCTTATTCCGAAGCATTTGATAAGGTCGTTTGAAAGACCTGTGGGACAGCAGGCTATCTCTCTGCCGGAAAGGTCGGGTATGCCCGAAAGGGTGCGCTGGAGCGTTCCCGAGCCGCCGCAAGCGTAGAATCTCAGCGTTTCGTCCGAGAAAATGGAGCAGATCTTGTCTGCAAGAATGCTTTCGTGTCCCTGATATTCCGAGTCAAATGCCAGATAATCAAAGCCCGACTCGGCTTTCAGCTCTTCAAGGGTACGGCGTATCTTACGGGAAAGCTGACCGTTTCCCGCCTGCGGATTTATAATAAAAACGTGTTTCACTAGTCACGATCCTTTAAATCAGTTTATTATACTATTATACTTTATTTGGCGGAAAATTTCAATAATATTTTATTAATTTACGTTACGCTTGGCAGGGAATTTTACTGTAAATTCGGCGGTGAATTTCTTTAGGCTGAATATGCCAAAAAATGAGGAAAATTTACCCTATATAATACTTAGGAAACAAAAAGGTAACATTATATCAATGCGAATATGGTACAATTAAAAAAATATTTACGAAGAAAATCCCCGAACATTGAAAGGAAGCGGTTTCTTTGGCATTTGTCGAGCTGAAAGATGTGTATAAAAGATATAAGATGGGTGAGGTGACCATAACCGCTTCGGACGGCGTAAGCTTTACCGCCGAAAAGGGCGAGTTTGTCATTATCGTGGGTGCCAGCGGTGCGGGAAAGACCACTATGCTCAATATGCTTGGCGGTATGGACACTTGCGACGAGGGGCAGATAATCGTTGACGGTCAGGACGTGGCAAAGCTGACCTCAAAGGAGCTTACCACCTACCGCCGCTATGACATTGGATTTGTTTTCCAGTTTTACAACCTTGTGCAGAACCTGACCGCCAAGGAAAATGTAGAGCTGGCTTCTCAGATAAGCAAGAATGCCCTTGACCCCGAGGAAGTGCTGAAAGCTGTCGGTCTGGGGGACAGAATGGACAATTTCCCCGCACAGCTTTCGGGCGGCGAGCAGCAGAGAGTTGCCATTGCAAGGGCATTGGCGAAGTCCCCGAAGCTGCTTCTCTGCGACGAGCCTACGGGTGCGCTGGACTATGCAACGGGCAAGGTAATTCTCAAGCTTTTGCAGGACACCTGCCGTGAAAAGGGTATGACGGTAATCGTTATCACCCATAATCAGGCACTTACGCCCATGGCTGACCGTGTTATCAAGATGAAAAGTGCAAAGATTTATGAAATATCCGTGAACGAAAATCCCGTTCCCGTTGAACAGATAGAATGGTAAAGGTGAGTTCCCCATGAAGAATAAGCTTGTTTTGAATACATTTCGAAGCATAAAGACAACGTTCAGCCGATTTGCCGCCATAATGGCGATAATTGCCATCAGTTGCGGATTTTTTGCGGGCGTAAAGGTGTGCAGCTCCGACCTTCTTATCTCTGCGCAGGATTATTACGAAAAGCAGCAGCTGGCGGATTTCCGTCTGGTGTCAACGCTGGGATTTACCGAAAATGACCTTGCCGAGGTGAAGAAGCTTGAAGGCGTTGAAGCGGCGGAGTATGGCTATTCTGCCGACCTGTTTATGATGCTGCCCGACGGAAAGAGCCTGACGGTCAGAACCATGTCCTTTGACAGCGACCGCTTTTCTTCGGGCGAGATGCTCAGTCTGCCTTATTTTATAGAGGGACGCTTGCCCGAAAATGCGGGAGAATGTCTGGCGGACGCCTCCTTCCGTTCGGGAACGGAGATAAATATCGGGGACAAGCTAGTCCTCTCGGCACCCGAAAATACGGAGCTTGACGACATTATGAGCCGCTCTGAATATACCGTTGTGGGACGTGTTCAGTCGCCTATGTACATATCCTTTGAGCGAGGTTCGACCAACGTCGGGAACGGTTCGCTGAACGGTTTTCTGTACATTCCCAAGGAAAATTATACATATGAGTATTACACGGATATTTATCTCACGGGCAAAAAGCTTACGGGCGAAAAATTCTGGACGGACAAGTACGAAGAAGCCTCCGACAGCCTGAAATCGGAGCTTGAAGTCTTTGCAGAGGACAGAATTTCCGTCAGAGTTTCGGAGATAAAGGCAGACGCTCAGCCCGACCTTGACGATGCAAGAAAGAAGATAGACGACGGAAAGCGTGAATACAACGACGGTCTAAAGGAGCTTGAGGATACAAAATCGCCCTTTGAAGCACTGTCAACGGCTTGCGACGGAATTGACGATATACTGACGGAATTTTCCGATAAATATATCCCGACGCCGTCAAGAAACGTAAATCCCGTGCTGCCCGAGGAACTGGACAGCTCTATGAAGGGGATAGGTGAGGCGTTTAAGGCGTTCGGCGTGGACGCTCCCATTTACGAAATGCTGCTTTCCTATGTTACACAGGACCCTGCGGACGCTGTCCATAAGGAGGCGGCAAAGCAGACTATTTTGGCATATCAAAGCTCGGTTCGGGAGCAGATAGCCCTTGCTCAGTCGGATATTACCGATGCTTACAACAAGCTGTCCGACGCTAAAAAGGACATTGACAAGGCTGAGGAGGATCTGGCAGAAGCCATTGCCGACCTTGACGAACTGACGGACAGTGCGGAATGGTATGTGTGGAACCGTGATGATGC
>JAEDOB010000101.1 GCA_016302225.1 Oscillospiraceae bacterium
AAGCAATCCCACGTATACAGTATATCCGAAAAATCCCCGTTTTTCAGATTTTCCGAGGAGATAAAGAAATTTGCTCCGCCGCCGTCGCCCCACATAATGTATTCGCTCATATCGCAGTCGATACGCAAAAGCAGTCGGTCATATTTTTCGTTACCGTCAACGGTGCGGGGGTCGTCCTGCGCAAAAATTGGGTAGCCAAGCAGCTTATGTTCTGCGGGAACGGCTTCGTCGGTGTCATCATCGGCGAAAAGAAATTCCATATCCTCGTCGGAAAGGTCGTAAACGCTGTCTATATGCTTGTCGGGAAACGCCTTGTTATACGCCTTCGCAAACAGCTCCCCGAAACGGTAATCGTAGACCGTCATAGGCTCCTCCGACTTTTCAAAGGTCACGGCATATTCCATCTGAACGGGGAAATTCTCGCTGATGTCGGGGCAGTATTTGTCGGAGCATTCCTCCTCGGTGACGGTTTCGTCAACAGTGGGATAGTACCTAACCGCATAGCCCTTATCCTCGGTAAGACCGTAGGTACCATCATCGGCAATGAAGAATTGCAGCAGACCTTTTTTAGGCAGACCGCCAAAGCCGCCCAGGTCGGACAGGTTTATCTGCGCCAGAAGTATGAGCTTTTCGGGGGCTTCCTCGTTATGGGGGATATAGGGCGTTCCCGAAAGCTTGCTTGCGAAAAGTCCCACGGGGGATTCTTCCTCGCCCTGTACGTGCAGGCGTATCCTTGCGGCGGGGAGAATGGTGCTTTGTTCCACCGTTTTCAGGACGTTTTTCAAAGTTTTCTTGTATTCGTTCATCTTGATTCTCCGTTCAAAAAAAGCTCCCTGTCTGCCAAGCGGCATACACGGAGCTTTTTGTTTTTCCGATTACTTTGCAATGTGCTTTTCGATTATGGGCAGGAAGTTTACCACCAGCGTTACCACAAAGAAGATAACAGCGCACACCTTGGTAAGTCTTTCGAGAGCGGCTTCTCTTGTGTTGCCGCTGTTCTTGCCGTAGAAGCTGTCGTTTTCTGCGCCTGTGATAGCAGATGTCATACCCTGCTGCTTCTGACTCTGCATAAGAGTCACGATAATAATGAAAAGGCTTGCAATAAGCAGAAGAACTCCGCCTATGATTTCAATTACACTCATTTTTTATTCCTCCGAAAATTGTTCTGTAAATACTTATTTATAGTATAGCATACTTTTCTGCAAATTGCAAGGGGTTTTGAAAAATTTTTAGTGTTGAGAGTTGCGATTAATGTGAAAAGTGGAGGGTGGAAAGTGGAATTTTAGTGTTGAGTGTTGAATTTAATGCGGAAATGGCACGGAAATCAATTTTTGGAATATTTGCAAACTAATCGACGATTTTTTGTAGGGGACGGGTTTCCCGTCCCGCAGTACCGCAGAAAACCGAAAAATACATCGTATCTGTGGGCGGTCACTGACCGCCCCTACAAAAATTCGTTGAAAATTGATTTCCGTGTGGAAATGAAAATTCCTCTTGACAAATTGGTTTAATTGTGTTAGACTAAGCGTAAGGTCTAATAATGTTAAACCAATTAGAAAAGGGGTTTAAAAAAATGTCCGAAATAAAGCTTGGAGAAATGGAATCTAAATTTGCGGAGATAATCTGGGAAAACGAGAATATCCCCTCGGGAGAGCTGGTGAAGCTTTGCGAAAAGGAGCTTCAATGGAAAAAATCCACCACCTACACCATGCTCCGCCGCCTTTGCGAAAAGGGTATCTTCAAAAACCAAAACGGCAGAGTGACCGCAGTTTTGACAAAGGCTGACCTTGCTCTGCGGAAGGGTGAGGAGCTTATCAACGAAAGCTACGGCGGTTCGCTGCCTCGATTTATTGCCGCATTTGCCGAGAGAAAAGCCCTCGGTGACGGCGAGCTTGACGAGATACAGAAGATGATCGACGAATACCGAAAGGAGGGCTGAAATGACTGCGCTTTTTCTGAAAATCGTTGGAATGAGCATTACCGCCTGTTTTGTGGCGGCGGTAGTTTTTGTCCTGCGGGCATTGCTGAAGCCCGCTCCGAAGGTGTTTTCCTATCTGCTGTGGGCGGCGGTTTTTGTGCGGCTGCTTCTGCCGTTTTCGCTGCCGACTTCGGAGATAAGTCCCATTACCCCGGTAAATATTCATATAGAACCATATACAAATCAGAACGTAAACAGCGCCGCTCCGTTGTCCGCAGAGGTCGGTGGGACGGGTGAAATTACCATTTACACAAGCGAAAATATCCCCGAATACAAGACCTCGGAAATCCTGCTTCAAGTCCTGTCGGCGGTGTGGCTTTTGGGCGTTTTGGTCATGACCGTTCGCTTTACGGTATCATTTTTCGGGCTGAAAAGTCGGCTGAAAACTGCCCTTTGCCTTGAGGACAACATTTTCATATCGGACAAGGTGGGAACGCCGTTTATTTTCGGTATTATAAAGCCGAGGATATTTATCCCCGAAAATTTGCCCGAAAACCGCCGAAAGCCTATAATTCTCCACGAAGAATTTCACATAAGGCGGCTTGATCATATTGCGAAGATCGTTATATACCTTGCCCTGTGCGTGCATTGGTTCAACCCTGTTGTGTGGCTTTGCTTTTCCCTTTGCGAACGGGATATGGAAATGTCCTGCGACGAGGCTGTGACGGGGAAAATGACACGTTCCGAAAGGGCGGATTATTCCGAAGCCCTCCTTGCCGCCGCATCGAAAAAGACGGTAAAATTCACGGCGGGATTTTCCGAAAGTCCTACCGAAAAGCGGATAAAAAACGTTCTGACCTTCAAAAAGCCCGCTGTTTGGATAACGGTTTTATGTGCGTCGGCGGCAGTTGTTTCGGTGATGATACTTTGCTCGGATAATTCGCCGAAATCGGAAGATACGGCTGCCGAAAATGTGTCGGACGTGCCGCTCAGTATTCCCGTTGTGCCCGCTTCGCCCGAATTTCTCGAAAGCGTATATTTCGGCTCGGAATTTCCCTATCTTCTGTATGCAACGCCATTTGAGTATCTGTTCACCGACGGAATGGACGGTATGTATCTTTGCAGCGACAGTTCCGTTTTATGGGCGGCAAATATCGGCGCAAGCTTTGAAGCCGTGAAAGACAAGATACCCTTTGACATAGGCGGACCCTCATGGAACGGTCTGTCTATGGGCGCATTTTACGAGGAGATCGATGGCGGCGAAACGCTCAGGCTTTGGTGTTCCGCAACGGGCTATGAGTCCCACAGGACGATTTTCTACCTTATCGACCTTGAAACGGGCATGATGAATTACGTCGAAAAGCTGCCCGAGGACCGCCAAACCGTCAGGATAGAAAGCCTTCATGAGCTTCCCGAAAATGCTCCCCGTTCGTCGGACGGAAACGGTGTTTTCTACGGCAAATCCCCCGACGAATACGCATATCTGTCCCTTGACAATACGGTAAATGAGCCGTTTCATCTGTCCATGATAAAGCTTGTCCGACACACAAAGGACGGTTTTACTGAGTTTGTGCCGTTCCCCGAAAACAGCCCCGCTATGTCCGCAGCAGCCCGTGAAAAGCTGCATTTCGGCACATATCGGCTGAACTCTGACGAAGAATACGCCGATCTGCGCCGAATATACATCTCCCCCTGGGGAAGCGCAGATATAACCTTTTCTCCTCTTTCAAGCTTTATGGGAACGGGTACGGCGGTCGTGGGTGACGGAAAACTGACGGTAAACTGCTCCGACGGCGGCTGCTATGTTTTCGATATTGACGGGGACGGTCTGATATACCGTCAAAGCGAAAGCAGGGAATCCGTTTTGGCATATCCCAAGGAAATGAGCGGCGCATTTGAGGGTGCGGAGTACATTTACAGTCAATGAAAAAAGGGTGCTCCTCCGTTTTTTCGGGGGAACACCCTTCATTTGTTTTTATTCGGAAAGGCAAGCGTCAAGCTGCTTTTCGATAGCTTCTCTGTCCATCTTCTGACCGATGAAAACAAGCTTTATTTCACGGTCGCCGTACTTTTCGTCCCAGTCTGCGGCTATTTCGGGGTACTGCTTGAGAAGCTTTTCTCTTTCCGACTTGGGGGCGGCTGCAAACCATTTTCCCGACATTGTGGCGGTTATCTGAACGCCTGCCTGCTCGAAAACGTAAGCCTCGTCGGGGCTGTTTGAGAACCAGAGCATTCCCTTGCAGCGGATAATGTTCCTCTGCCAGTGTGAAGCCCATTCATGGAATTTGTCCTCGTCAAAGGGACGTCTGCGTCTGTAAACGAAGGTGCCTATGCCGTATTCCTCCGCTTCGCCCTCGCCGTCGTGGTGATGGTGGCAGTGGCATACACCGTGTTCGTGGTCGCAGTGAGAATGATCCTCATGCTCGTCATCATCGTGGTCGTGGTGGTGGTGCTCGTGCTCGTCGTCATCGTCGTCATGGTCGTGGTGATGGTGTTCGTGTTCGTCCTCGTCTGCACCGTTTTCGTAAGCCTGCGCCCAGCCTGCGGAAACAACGGCTTCTTCGAAATTGTATGCCTTAGTGTCCAGAATATCCGAAACAGCCACCTTGCCGAAGCTGGACTCGATAATGCGTGCTTTGGGCTGGAGAGTGCGTATCATAGCCTTTACTCTGCCAAGCTGCTCGGCGTCCACCTTATCGGTCTTGTTAAGGATAATGGTGGAGCAGAATTCTATCTGCTGGATAAGGAGGTTTTCAATGTCCTCCTCGTCAACGTCCTCGCTGAGAAGTGCGTCGCCGCAGCCAAATTCGGTAGCCATTCTGAGGGCGTCAACAACGGTAACGATATTGTCAAGGCGGCAGATAGCGGGGTAACGCTTGTCCGCCTTGCCCTCCAGCACGGCAATGGACTGTGCAATGGGCATAGGCTCGCAGATACCGCTGGCTTCGATAAGAATGTAGTCGAACCGTCCCGTTTTGATAAGCTCGGTTATCTGGTTCATCAGGTCGACTTTAAGGGTGCAGCAGATACAGCCGTTGGACAGGGGGACAAGATTGTCGTCCTTCTGTGTGACTGCGCCGCCCTTCTGGATAAGCTCTGCGTCGATATTTATCTCGCCGATGTCATTTACGATAACAGCGACCTTGTAGCCCTCCTGATTGCCGAGGACGTGGTTTATAAGAGTGGTCTTTCCTGCACCGAGATAGCCCGTCAGCAGGGTAATGGGGATAAGCTTTGTCTGTTTCAATTTACTCAGTTCCTTTCAAAAATATGGATTTCGTCAAATGTTGATTATACCACTTTTTTTTCCGTTAATCAAGGGATTTCACTTACTTTTCATAAAATATCCTATAAATTGTCAGGAAAAATAATCGGACTTATCGGTCATAGGTCTTGAAATCCTTTGGGTAATATGTTATAATGATATTGCACAAAATATATTGTAAAATTTATTGATAGCTTGAATATATCGACGTAAACGTTTTCGCAGTCCGATAGCTCGGGAGGATATTAAAATGAAACGCAGAACCATAGCCCTTTTCGTTACGGGCTTTAACATAGAATATGAAACAAAGGTAGCCGCTGCTGCCCGCAGACGTTGTGCGCAGCGGGGTATCAATCTGCTTATTTTTGCCTCGCTGTTGGCACGTCCTGACCTGAACTCCGACTTTGTGCTGGCTGACAGTACCGTGCGGGGCGAGTCAGAGATATTTAACCTTCTGAATTACGACCTTGTTGACGGAATTATCGTGCTGGGTGAGTCCATCGTCAGTGAACGTACCCTTGACGATCTGAGAAGCAGGGCTGCCGAGAGAGGTATACCCGTTGTCAATGTAAATGATGACGGTCATGTCTTTGACCATAATGTGGTGCTCAGCGACAAGGCTGCTATGGAATTTGTAGTGGAGCATCTGGTGACGGAGCACGGCTTTACCAAGATCAATTTTATCGGCGGATTCCCCGGGAATTTGCAGACGGAGGAACGCCTTGCCGCCTACAAAAAGGTGCTTACGGCGCACAATATCCCCATCGAAGAGGACAGGATAGCATACGGAAAATTCTGGAAGGCTGCTGCGGATTGCACGGAGCAGTTTTTGAAGGCAAAGGAGCTTCCCCAGGCTATTGTCTGCGCCAGTGATACTATGGCTTTTTTCTGTATGGACTGCCTGAAATCCCACGGGCTGCGTATCCCCGAGGATATTGCCGTGACGGGCTTTGACGGCATAAAGGACTGCGAAGCGTACAAGCCCGCACTGACCACCGCTCAGAGAGATTTCGACGGTGCGGGCGTCAAGGCGGTGGACATTATCGCCGACGGCTGGGACGGTGTGCGTTACGAACAGGCTGTCAGCGTAGAGTCCAAGCTGATACGCCGTCATTCCTGCGGCTGTCCCGAGGTCAGGGAGGAAAGCAGCTTTTACGATTCCAACTACGCCGTTATCAACGCATACAAGCAGTTTAATCATGACCTTATTGTTATGAATACAAAGTTTCCCGCTGCCAAGACCTCCGAGGAGCTTTATGCGGGTGCTGCGCCTATTGCCAAGCTTTTCAGGCTGGGGCGGGTGTTTATCTGTATCTGCAAGGACGTGGAGGAATTTTCGGGAAATGACGGGGAGGACAATGCGGGACTTAGCTGCGGCGGACTGACAGACACTATGATCTCCATGCTACAGTATAAGCATGATGTCCCCGTAAGGACGGAATTTTCCGTTGAAAGGCTTGTTCCTGCCGATGTTTTAGAAGAGGAGAAGGCTGTATGCTTTGCGTTTTCTCCGCTGTATTTCGATGATCTTTTCCTCGGATATATCGCATATGAGCCGCCCGAGGATTTCAGCAATTCGGCATCCGGTGACCTGTTTTCCACATGGACCATGGCAATTTCCAACAATGCAGGCAGCTTTTATATGAAAAAAGAGCTGGAGGACGTTGTTGCAAAGCTGGAAAATCTTTACATACGTGACCCGCTGACGGGGCTTTACAACCGCCGAGGAATGGAAAAGCTGACCGCTCCCATTATCGATAATGCAATTCACCTGAAAAACCCTGTAACGGTAGTCTGCGCAGACATTGACAGCCTGAAGCCTATTAACGACCTTTACGGACACGAGGCGGGTGACAATGCCATTATGCAGACCGCTCATGCCCTGCGTATCTGTATGCCAAATGATGCGGTATGCGTAAGGACGGGCGGAGATGAATACTGCATTATCCTGCCCGAAACAAGCGGTGAGGAGGTCGCAAGGTGCATTCTCCATGTGGAAAGGCTGCTTGAGGAGTACAATGACGCAAGCGGGCTGCCCTACAAGGTGGGCTGCAGCTGCGGATATTTCACGGGCGTTCCCGAAAGCCTTGAGGGTTATGAGGAAATAGTCCATCGGGCTGACGAGGAAATGTACAAGGTAAAGTCACTGAAAAAGGTACATCGTTAAGCTTATAAAGTCCCTTGCCGAATCGGGCGGGGGACTTTTTTTAGTGTTGAGTGTTGAAAGTTGAGTGTTGAGATAAAAGTGAAAAGTGGAGTTTTAGTGTTAAGGAAATACTGATTAATGGGTGTTTCCCCGCCTTCGGCGGGGAAACACTCAACACTCAG
>JAEDOB010000102.1 GCA_016302225.1 Oscillospiraceae bacterium
AGCTGCTGCAAACCGCCGTCTGACAGCCAACACAAAACTAAATCTCATAAAATCAACCGAATATGTACTCGGGAATGGTCATACCCACACTCATCTCGAAAAAGCCCACAGCAACGGTCAAAATTCCCAGAATAAGGGTGTAATATGCAAAAATTTTGAATTTACCGTCCTTAATAAGCCATTTCACCAGCTTAATAGCCAGCAGACCCACCACAGCGGACACCACAAAGCCCACAGCCAGCGGCGCAGCCCGAACGGCTTCTTCACCGCCGCCCAGATCCTTCAGCTGAACGGCAGCGGCGGCAAGAATTACGGGAATTCCCAGAATAAAGGAGTATTCCACCGCAGTTTCCCGCTTCATACCGCAGAAAAGCGCAGCCGAAATGGTCGAACCCGAGCGGGAGATGCCCGGAACGAGAGCAATTCCCTGAAAAATGCCGATAGTCAGCGCATTGGGGACGGTTATTTTGTCAATATCCTTGTCATTTCCGCCAAATCGGCAGCTTAAAAACAGTATCACCGAGGTGTACAGGAACGCAAAGCCCTCCACCGTAATGTCCCTGTCCTGCGCAATCCCGTCGAAAAAGTCCTTGAACAGGATAAAGCCGAACAGGGGCAGCAGGGAGATGATGATAAGCATTATCATACGGCGGTTCTCGTTCATTTTGCTCCACTTGAATTTCCCCGTAAACAGGTCTTTCAGCAGCGAAAAGGCTTCAAGTATCAGCTGCCATATCCTATGGCGGAAGGCGATAAACACCGCAGCCAGCGTGCCCAGGTGCATTACAATGGAGGCTATCCCCGCTTCTTCGCCGTTTATGCCGAAGAAATGCTGCACCAGCGAAAGATGTCCCGAGCTTGAAACGGGCAGAAACTCAGTCAAGCCCTGGACTATTCCTTGGATTATTGCTTCGATAATTGTCAAAAATATCAACTCCGATTAATATTAATACTGAATATGTGCTTATTTATACACCTGTCCTCTGTTGTCGGCACTAGTAACAGTAACTGTCAAAATACCGTGGTCAACAGTATATATTACACGATAATCGCCGACACGCAGACGAAAATAACCATCGTGCCCCTTATACGACTTAATATCACCATCATAAGGCAGCTTCATTATCGCTTCAAGTATGCGTTTCTGCTGCTTTGGCGGCTGTTTTTCTATGAATTTTTCCGCAGACTTTCTAATTACTATTTTGTATTGTGTCATAAATCAATTCCTAGCCTTCTTGCAAAATCCTCAATAGGCTCGGCTTCGCTGTCGTCCGCTTCAGCTTCTGCTATCATTCTGAGCTCCTCTTCATCGGGCTCTATCTCCTCAACAGGCTTCACTCCCGACATTCCGCTGAGTATTACAATAAGCGCATCAAGCTGTTTTTCATCAAGCCTGTCAATAAGACTGTATGCAAGCTCTCTTGTACTCATAGAGATACCTCCTTGAATGATTGGTTATTTCTATAATTTATATTACCGAATCCCCCGAAAAATCACGCCTTGTCGGTATATCTCGGCTCCGACTGCTCTATCATTTCATAAAGCGCATCAATAGCGTCCGAAAGACCGCCCAGACTGTCGATAAGCCCCTCTTTTACAGCATCCCGACCGTCCAGAGTAGTGCCCACATCAAGGACAAGCTGCTTGTTGTTCATCATCAGGCTGCGGAACCGTTCGGCGGAAATTTTGCTGTTTCGGGTGACAAAATCGGTTATCCTCTCCTGAATTTTGTCGAAATAATTAAGCGTCTGAGGAACGCCCAGCACCAGACCGTTCATTCTCACAGGGTGAATTGTCATTGTCGCCGACGGCACAATAAACGACCGTTTCGCCGAAACAGCCAGCGGAACACCGATAGAGTGTCCCCCGCCCACGACCACCGAAACGGTAGGCGTTTTCATTCCCGAAATAAGCTCGGCAATGGCAAGCCCCGCCTCCACGTCCCCGCCGACAGTGTTCAGGATTATCACCAGCCCCTCAATGGAGCGGTCCTGCTCTATGGCAACCAGCGCAGGGATAATGTGCTCATACTTGGTAGTCTTGTCGGAGGGCGGCAGAATATAGTGCCCCTCTATCTGCCCGATTATGGTCAGGCAGTGGATAAGATGCTTTGCGTCCGAGGACATGACCTGCCCCATTTTTTCGATAAGCTCCGCCTTGTCAAGCTCCTGCTGAACGGGTGTGTCGGAATTTTCGTTTTCTCTTTTTTCGTTTGTATCGCTCATAATATCTACCTCGCAAAATGAAATTTATTAGTATCATCTTGCATTTGGAGATAAATATACATTATATATTATACCACTTTTAAGGAATTTGTCAACAAGCTGAACAAAGGTTTTATGCCTGAAAATTCATTTTAATAATTTATCCATTTATAGACAGTTACAATAAAAAGCCTTACAACCGACTTAACGACTGTAAGACTTTTCTCCGCAAATATAAAACCACTGACAATCTCCGCAGACCTCCGACAGCCTGCCTGCGGAAATTATCCTATGGAAAACGGTATCACGAAAATCCGACCGGCGGACAATATCTCCCGCCGATAGCCCGCACATTTCCAGCACAGCATTGTCATATCGTGCAACTTTGTCGGAGCTTTCACATATATGTGTCCTATTATTGGGACAGTTTGCGCAAATAATATCCTCCCCGACTGTCAGGATAATTTCGGGGTCGTCAGTTTCAAGCATCTCAATGACATCTGCCATATTCCGCACAAAATCTCCGCTGTAACCCTTCCCCTCGAAAAACGCCGTACAAAGTCCGTGATGGGGACGCAGCTTATAACTTGACATATTTTCCTAGCCTCTTTGTCAGCAGTATCGCCAACGCCATTTTCAGCAGATCGGGGATAATGAACGGGAAAACGCACCAAGTAAGAGCCGTCCAAAGTCCGATAGCTTCGTTGTTTCTCGTGTAAACTATCATAAACCATACAGTTCCGAAGGCGTAGCACAGGATAAGCCCCAGCACCATTGCCGCCGCCATAACAGGCAGCTTTTCGCCAAACAGCGAGGTCAGCAGCCAATACGCCATAGCCAGAAAGAGAAATCCGATGATATATCCGCCCGTTGCGCCCAGCAGCGCGCCTATTCCGTGAGAAAAGCCCGCAAATACGGGTATTCCCACTGCGCCCAGCAGTATGTACACCAAAACGGAAAGCGTTCCCCTCTTGCCCCCAAGCATTCCCACAGCGCAGAAAACGCCGAAGGTTTGCAGGGTAAATGGAACCGTTGTGGGGATTGATATCCACGAACAAACAGCAATAATCACTGCAAACATAGCAATATATACCATTTCTTTTACGGATAATTTGAATTTTTGTTCTTTAACAACCTTTGTTTCGCTCATAAAAAATCGCCTCTGTTTGAAAACTATTTGACGGATAATATCGACGTTTTTCCCGAAATAACAATATCTGCAGCTATGTTGACAATTTGCGGGACACAATTGAAAAAGTTAAAAATTGCCTTTTTCCTCCGTCACAGTTATTAGATTAACACAAAAAACGGCAATTGTCAACAGAAAATCGACAATCGCCGTAATTTAACCTTTTATGCCGATTTTGTTCAAATCGGACATTGTATGGAAACATTTACTTGCTCTTAATGCACCACTTAGACGCCGCCAGCGTAGACAGATCCCCCGTAAGATGGTCGGCATTGTTCTTGAAAATTATCCTCGGAACGAAATTCTCGTCATATTCCGCATAGGAAACCGCCGTGTTGTCCGACCAGCCAACGTCCTTCAAATGGGTGATGTCGTCGCCGTTTGCATAGCAAAGATAGTTCCGCAGCGCACAGCCGTGGGACACAATAACTATGGTCTTTCCCTCATTTTCACGAACTATCTTGTCAACGGTTTTCTTCATTCGCTCGAAAACCTCGGTCATTTTCTCGCCGTTTTCGGGGGAAAACTCCCACATTCTGTTCACCCATTGGTCGTATTCCACGGGATATTTTTCGGGCAGATCAGCCCATGCGACACCCTCCCAGACGCCGCCGTTTATCTCCATAAGACCGTCGTCGAAGTGTATCTCCTTGTGATGATACCGATTTATGGCTTCTGCCGTGGAAACTGTCCGTTTTAACGGACTGCTGTAAATTTCATCAAAGGAAATTTCCCGAAAACGCTCGGCTAAGCATTCCAACTGCCGCCTGCCCTTTTCGGAAACCTCCGTGTTGATTCGTCCCTGAAAAAACTCCTTGACATTTCCCTCAGCTTCGGCGTGACGGACAAAATATACCTTGACCATATCTCTTACCACGGCTTGACCGTGCCAACAATTTCCGAAATATTGGAGATCTTCTGCTCGTCACAGTAATTCTCCAGACCGTCAATTATCTTCACAGCCGCATAGGGGTCGGCAAACAGCGCAGCACCCACCTGAACAAGTGACGCACCCGCCATCATCATCTCGGCAGCGTCCTCCCATGAGGACACACCGCCCATTCCGCAGACGGGTATCTTCACGGCATTTGCAACCTGCCAAACCATTCTCACCGCCACGGGAAATACCGCAGGACCCGACAGTCCGCCCACGTTGTTATGCAGAATGGGACGGCGTGTTTTCAGGTCAATTCTCATTCCGAGGAGCGTGTTTATAAGGGAAACCGCGTCCGCACCCTCCGCCTCGACCGCCTTTGCAATGTCAACAATTGACGTAACATTGGGGGACAGCTTCATCATCACAGGCTTGGAGGTCGCACGTCTGACCGCCCTAGTGACCGCCGCCGCACCGTCACAGGTAACGCCGAAGGCAACGCCGCCCTCCTTGACGTTGGGGCAGGAAATATTTACCTCTATCATATCAACATCGGACTTGTCTATCAAAGCGGCAATTTCGCCGTATTCTTCCACATTTGCACCCGCAACATTGGCAATAACCACCGTGTCCTTAGTCTTGAGATTGGGCAGTTCAACATTCAGAAAATGTTCAACACCGGGGTTTTGCAAACCAACGGAATTAAGCATACCCGACGGTGTTTCCGCAATTCTCGGAGCGGAATTGCCGTTTCTCGGCTTCAAGGTCGTACCCTTGACGGAAATGCCGCCCAGCTTGGACAAGGGGAAAAACTTCTCATATTCCCGACCGTAGCCGAACGCTCCCGAAGCGGGAACTATGGGGTTTTTGAACTGAACCCCCGCAAAATTTACCGCAAGCCTCTCACTCATTGGGGTACACCTCCTTTGAATCAAATACAGGACCGTCCTTGCAGACGTGGGCGAAATACTCCTGACCGTCCCTGATAGTGCGGCAGGCACATACCAGACAAGCACCAACGCCGCAGCCCATTCTCTCCTCTAGCGACACCTGACATCTGATACCCTTTTCGGCAGCCGCCTTGCAGATACCTCTGAGCATCACATCGGGGCCGCAGGCATATATAATGTCGGGTGTGGATTCTGCCAGAATATCCGCAAGAGCGTTTGTAACAAAGCCCTTTCTTCCCGCAGAACCGTCATCGGTGCAGAGAATGACCTCTGCTCCCGTCTTTGCGAAATCCTCCTGCAAAATGACCGCAGAAGCGTTCCGAAAACCGCTGATAACGGTGGCGTTCTTGCCGTAATGCTTGGCAATTCCCACCATAGGCGGATTTCCGATACCTCCGCCGATAATAACAGCCTTTTTGCCGCTGTCCAGAAGCTCAAAGCCCCTGCCGCCTAAGGGAGCAACAATGTCTATCATATCTCCTTCTCTTAACTGAGATATAGCCTTCGTTCCCTTTCCTCTAACCTCGAATACTATCCGCAGAATACCCTTATCCTTGTCAATACCACATATTGATATGGGGCGGCGGAGCATATATCCGTCAGCCTTGATATTAACAAACTGTCCGCATACTGCTTCGGCGGCAGCGTCGGGGCAAAGTATCTCCATATCGTAGATCTCCTTTGCCAGCGTTTTCTTTGAGATTATCGGATAATTTCCCTGAAAATACTGCAATTTACGTCCTCCTCCTTAAAAACCGAACGGCAATCTCCTTTTCGGGGACAGCCGTCCGAAAAAATTCTCTTTTTCACAAAGCAAATCAAATCTTTGTAATATCCACCATTTCCATATCCTCGATACGCTTGCCCATTGCCAGAATATCCGCAACGGCGTTGGCTGTATCAATAGCCGTCAGACAGCAGATGGAACGCTCGACCGTTTTACGCCTTATCTTTACGCTGTCCAAAGCGGGCAAACGTCCTTTTTCCGATGTTGATATAACATAGTCTATCTTGCCCTCGTCCAGCAGAGTCATAACATTGGGCTTTTCCTCGGAAACACGGCGGACAACGTTTGCAGCCACCATATTCTTGTTAAGGACAGAAGCCGTTCCGCTGGTTGCGTAAATGTCAAATCCCAGATGCTCGAACTTGTCCGCAACATAGATTATCTCCTGCTTGTCGGTATCTCTTACGGTGACGAGAACGCCGCCGTTTTTCTTCATATTGTAGCCCGCAGCGATAAGTCCCTTGAAAAGTGCGTCCTCGAAGGATTTTGCAATACCCAGACATTCGCCCGTGGACTTCATCTCAGGGCCTAAAGCCGTGTCAACATCGTGAAGCTTCTCAAAGCTGAACACGGGAACCTTTACGGCGATATAGTCAGCCTCCTTGTAAAGACCGCTCTTATATCCCTGTTCCGCAAGAGTTTCGCCGCACATTATCTTAGTGGCAATATCCACCATAGGCACGCCCGATACCTTTGAGATATAGGGCACAGTTCTCGACGAACGGGGGTTTACCTCTATAACATATACCTCGCCGTTATATACGACATACTGTATATTTACCAAACCGATAACGTGAAGCTCGGTTGCAAGGCGTCTTGTATATTCGATAATAGTTTCCTTGACCTTCTTTGTCAGGGTCAGCGCAGGATATACGGAAATTGAATCTCCCGAATGGATACCCGCTCTTTCGATATGCTCCATAATTCCGGGGATAAGGAAGTCCTTTCCGTCGCAGATAGCGTCTACCTCGACCTCCTTGCCCATCATATACTTGTCGATAAGCACGGGATTTTCCAGACCGTTTCGGCAGATGATTGCCATATATTCGATAATATCCTTCTCGGAATGTGCGATTATCATATTCTGACCGCCGAGAACGTAGGACGGACGCATAAGCACGGGATATCCCAGATCCTCCGCAGCCTTCAAAGCCTCCTCCTCGGTCATAACGGTATGTCCCGCAGGACGGGGAATTCCGCACTTGTTCAGCAGCTCGTCGAAACGCTCTCTGTCCTCCGCAGCGTCAATACTGTCCGCAGACGTTCCGAGAATATTCACGCCCATATCCGAGAGATGCTTTGTCAGCTTGATAGCGGTCTGTCCGCCGAACTGAACCACAACGCCGTAGGGCTTTTCCGTTTCGATGATAGCTTCAACGTCCTCCTTGGTCAGGGGGTCGAAGTAAAGCCTGTCGCCCGTGTCAAAGTCGGTAGATACGGTTTCGGGGTTGTTGTTGCAGATAACAGCTTCATATCCCAGCTCTTT
>JAEDOB010000103.1 GCA_016302225.1 Oscillospiraceae bacterium
GTCATACAAACACAAAAACGCAGACCGCCGTAAAATGACAGTCTGCGTGTTACATCAAATATCCATAAAAAGGGAGACCCATACAGATACAGTAAAACTCAGTCAGGCACTTTTGCGGCGATATTCGGTTCGTTTCTATGATATGTATGATGAATGATCACCTTAGTGCCCTCCTTTTCAAAAATATGGCAACATTATACCATACCGAACGGATTTTGTCAAGACATTTTCCGAAAATAATTTTTTTGAATTAGCTGTTGAATTTTTCGGATGGATATGTTATAATTAATGTATCTGATAAAAAATGAGATTTTGGCTGTTTAGCCTTGTTAAAAATTCATCATTGGGAGTGTTAATATTGGCTGCAAAGAATATTATTCTGTACGGTCCTCCGGGAACAGGTAAAACATACCATACGGTGGCTTACGCAATTTCCCTTATCTATCACCTTCCGCTGGAAAGAGTTATGGAAGAGGACTATGACCTGCTGCTGGAGCGTTATTATGACCTGAGAAAGGTCTACCGCAGAGTTGAATTTACCACATTCCATCAGTCCTTCGGATATGAGGAATTCGTTGAAGGTATCAAGCCCGTTTTCATTCAGTCCATGAACGAGCGAGGCGAGCGTACCAGTAAGGAAGAAATGGTTTACACCGTTGACAGAGGTATCTTCCGTGACTTCTGCTACAACGCCGCCGACCACCCCGACGACGACTTTGTTTTCATCATCGACGAGATCAACCGCGGTAATATCTCCAAGATCTTCGGTGAACTTATCACCCTTATCGAACCCTCAAAGCGTCTGGGCGAAATAGAAGCCGCCGAGGTTAAGCTTGCCTACTCAAAGGAAAGCTTCGGCATACCCAACAACGTACATATCATCGGCACCATGAACACCGCCGACCGTTCCATTGCCATGATGGATACTGCGCTGCGCAGACGTTTCGAATTTATCGAAATGATGCCCGACCCCACGCTTTTCCGCGGTGTTTACGTTGAAGGCGTCGACGTTGAAAGAATATTCACCCTTATCAACAAGCGTATCGAGATACTCTGCGACCGTGACCATATGATAGGACATGCCTATTTTATGCCCGTCAAGAGAGAGCCTACCATTGAGTCCCTTGCAAAGGTGTTCAAGAACTCCATTATCCCTCTGCTGCAGGAATATCTCTATGACGATTATGATAAGATACGCCTTGTTCTGGGCGATGTGAACAAGGAGTATGACGAGCAGTTCGTTCAGGCTGTTCCCATGGATTACCACGAAATATTCGGCAAGGCAGCCGAGGTTTATCTGGACGGAAACGACGTTTATCAGGTAAATGAGGACGCCTTTATGAACATTAACGCCTATCTGAAAATCTGATGAAACGAGGTGTTCAGGCTGAATACTAATCATTATGCGGTGACTGAGGCAAACTATTTCACCAGAGGCGTGGAGCTTTCCGACGAAAACTGCATTCCCCTGCCCGAAGCCACCTTTGACAAGCTTCAGCAGTTTATTAATGAGCACGTTCAGACCAATGCGGACGGCACCTCGGAAATGTTCATGCGTATGGGCGACGAACCCGGCATAGGTCCGGTTATCGCCCCGGACAGATACAGCGGCACTATCACCATCTGCGACGGTACGCAGATAGAGGTTTTCTGCGGCATACGTTCCCGTTCCGCCATTATGGATATGCTGGATACCTTTGATGACATTCCCATAAAGCTGCTTGACCATTTCGAGCTGAAAAAGAGCGATATGAACGTCTTTGAGATGTTCGTGCGAATGTTTATAAACGAAGTGCTGATGATACTCAAAAAGGGTCTGAAATCGGCGTATCTTCCCACTCAGGACAATGTTACATTCCTCCGTGGAAAAACGCTCCACAGCGAGCACGTCAAGCATAACTTTGCCCATAAGGAGCGGTTTTACGTTGAGTATGACGAGTACAGCGCAAACCGTTCGGAGAACAGGCTCATCAAGTCCACAGCCAAATATCTGCTGAAAAGAACTATGAATCTCCAGAGCAAAAACCTGCTCACTATGATAATAGAAGCCCTGCAAAACGTGGAATATTCCGTAAACTACAAGCGGGATTTCAAAAATATCATCTCAGACCGAAGCATGGATTTCTATAACAACGCCGTCGAATGGTGCCGCATCTTCCTTTTGCAGACAAGCCCCTTTATCAACTGCGGAAGGACAGTCACCTACTCGGCAATGTTCCCCATGCAGCGGCTTATTGCAAGCTATCTGGCGGAAAAGCTGGAAGCGCATCTTAAAGAGCAGCGGTGTATGTACAGGATAGTCAACAGATATATCCATATGCTGAACAGACCTCCGCTGGGCGCAAAGGCACGTCCCTCGGTGATCATAAAGCGTCCCTCCGACCAGAAAAAGGTCGTTTTCGGATTCCATTACAGGGATCTGAGCGCAACCTCCGATATGCAGCAGTCGGTAATGAACGAAGCCGATTTCATGATGGCGCACAGATACGCATATTCGTCGAGCAGTGCCCCCGCAAGGATAATCGTTGTCTGCCCGAAGTACGACAGCTTCAACGAAAAGCTGCGTGACGCAAAAGCTGTAATGTCCGACGGTGCGCTGGCAGAGGTCAAGATGTTCGACCTGCGTGAAATGCGCCGAGGGCTATGGAATATCCTCAGAGATATTCCCGAATAAAATCTGACAAACCTCCGTTTTTCGGCGGTTTATATAACGGGAAATTTCCCGAAGAAAGGTTGTATTTTTTATGGAAAACAAGGTAATTTGTAATTGTATGCACGTAACATATTCCGACGTGGAAAACGCTCTCCATTCCATGACAAAATTTGAGGACGTTGAGCAGGAATTCAATGAGGTCCAGAGCATCACCCACTGTTCCACAGGCTGCGGCGGCTGCCACGACAAGATCATTGACACCATTTCCGAGATAATGAGCAAATAATTTCGCAGACAGCGGGAAAACATACCGAGATAATTCTTTAATTCGGCAATTCCCATTCGGAAACCGCCGTTCCGAGCTTTCGGGACGGCGGTTTTTTGTAAAAAATTCCACTTTTCACTTTCCACTTTCCACATTAATTTAACCACTAACCCGAAAGGATAATATATATGAACAGATTTTACGACCTTAGCGGAAGATGGAAATTCCGTCCCGATACCGAAAAATGCGGCATTCAAAAGGGCTATGAAAACGCCGCCTTCGATGATGGAATTTCCCTGCCGAACACCGTTTCCGCCGCCAAAAAGCTCCCCGCAAACGGCAGCCTTGCCTACACAGGCTACCTCACCGACCCCCGTGAATCGGAGGGATATATGTGGTTCTCCAAAACCTGCACCCTTGACAAGCCCCTTGAAAAGGGAGAAAAGGCTCTGCTTCTCCTTGAACGCACAAGGCTTACCACCGTCTGGATCGACGGCGTAAAGGGGGACACTCTCGACAGCCTTTGCACCTCCCACCGCCACGACATCACCTCCCTTATCGGGGACAAGACCCGCTTCACCGTCACGGTAATGGTAAGCAACACGGGCTATCCCGTCCCCGGCGGACATCTCACGTCCCCCGACACTCAGACCAACTGGAACGGCATTCTCGGAAAAATCGGCATTGAAATTATCGGCGAAATTCATCTTGAAAAGGTGCGCATTTTTCCGAATATTTCCGAAAGATCCGTTACCGTAAATGCTGTTCTGAAAGGTGCGGACAGCGCAGAATTGACCGTTTTTGCCGAGGGAAACGGTCAAAAATTCCCCGAAAAGAAAGTGACCGTCAGGGGTGAAAACGTTTCCTTTACCTATGATTTGGGAAATGAAGCCAAGCTTTGGGACGAGTTCTCCCCCGTTGTCTATACCTTGAATATCCGCTGCGGCGGGGACGTTGCCCGAACGGTTTTCGGTCTTAGGGAATTTTCCAAAGCGACCGACGGAAAGACGGGCTTTTTCACCGCCAACGGCAAGCGTGTCCATCTGCGGGGCAAGCACGACGGAATGATTTTCCCCCTGACCGCCTACGCCCCCACCGACCTTGACAGCTGGCTGAAGGTCATGAAAACCGCCAAATCATACGGCATAAACCACTACCGTTTTCACACCTGCTGTCCCCCCGAGGCGGCATTTGCGGCGGCGGATATGCTGGGAATTTACATGGAGCCCGAGCTGCCCTTCTGGGGGACTATTGCCGACGAGGAGGACGACGGGCAGCGTTATCTCACCGCCGAGGGGTTCCGCATTCTGGACGAATTCGGCAGTCACCCTTCCTTTGTAATGTTCTCCATGGGCAATGAGCTTTGGGGCAGCAAGGAGCGTCTGAACGCCATTTTAGGCGGCTTTAAGGCTTACGACAGCACCAAGCTTTACACTCAGGGTTCCAACAATTACCAGTTTATCCCCTGCGTGCTGGATAATGACGATTTCTTTGTGGGCGTGAGATTTTCACGGGACAGGCTTTTCAGAGGTTCCTACGCCATGTGCGATGCGCCGCTGGGACACATTCAGACAAAAGCCCCCAACTCCGCTTACGACTATGACGAGATTATCCACCCGAAAACCGTTTCAAGCGACGTTTCCGAGGGCGGAACTATCGAAATTCAGTACGGCACGGGCGTGAAAACCGTTTCCGCAGATGCCGCCGAGGAATTTTCCACCCTTCTGCCCGTTGTTTCCCACGAGGTGGGACAGTATGAAACCTACCCCGATTTTTCCGAAGCAGACAAGTACACGGGCGTTCTGAAAGCCAAGAATTTCGAGATTTTCAGGGAACGTCTGGCGGAAAAGGGTATGCTATCTCAAGCAAACGACTTCTTCAAAGCGTCGGGAAGGCTGGCTGCGGACTGCTGGCGTGAGGAGATTGAAACCGCCCTCCGCTCCGACCATCTGGCGGGCTTTCAGCTGCTGGATATACAGGATTTTTCGGGACAGGGCACCGCACTTGTGGGAATTCTCAACGCATTTATGGAGAATAAGGGCATTATCTCCGAGGAAAAATGGGCTGAATTTTGTTCGGAAAGAGTGCTGCTTCTGCGGCTTGAAAGCTATCTTTTCCGTTCGGGAGATACGGTCAATGCGTCCGCCGACCTTTACGATTATTCCGAAAACGGCACCCCCGATGATGTTCTGAAAATCACCCTGACCATGGACGGCAAAACATCGGTCATTTACGAAAAATATGCCGAAGCAGCGTCATTCAGAGGACTTTTCCGTCTTGCGGAGCTTTCCTTTGACATTCCGAAAACCGAGAAAATGACGAACGCCGTTATCCGCCTTGAATACGGAGAAATTTTTTCCGAAAGAACCCTTTGGATATTCCCCGAAACGAAAGCGGCAGACAGCAAAAACGCCCTTGTGACCCATTCCCCCGAAGCGGCGAAAAAGGCACTTTGCGAGGGCAAAAACGTGCTGTATCTGCCGAATGACCTTGACGACGAAAACTCCGTTCAAGGGGCATACTGCACGGATTTCTGGTGCTATCCAATGTTCCGTTCCATTTCCGAAAGCATGAAAAAGCCCGTGCCTGTGGGGACTATGGGCTATCTTATCGACAGCGGACACCCCGCACTTTCAGCGTTCAAGTCGGAGTTTTATTCAACGCCCCAGTGGTTCGATATTGCGGAAAATTCACGGACAATGATACTTGATGATATACCGCTGACGCCTATTGTTCAAACGGTGGATAATTTCGAGCGAAATCACCGTTTGGGGACGATTTTCGAGCTTTCTTACGGAAACGGGAAAATGCTGGTCTGCACCTGTCCCCTTGACGAGCTGACGGACAGCATCTCCGCAAAGCAGCTGCTTTTCTCCCTGACGGAATATGTGAATTCGGACAGCTTTAAGCCCGAATTTTCCGCCGACCAGGGACAGCTTGACAAAATTCTGGGAGGCAGATAAAAATGGGATTTTTCGATATTTTCAGAAAAAAGACCGCCGACAATTCCATGAACAAGAAGCTTGCCGCCCTGTCCTGCAAAAAGGTGAACTATGTTGCGGTGGATTTCACGGAGCTTTGTGAAAATATGGCGGCGTCCCCCGAATATCTGATGAAGCTGAAGCCCGTGAACTATTACGCCTTAAAGGACGAGTATATCGAAGCGGCGTTTTATTCCGACGGCGGGCATGACGAAAACTACGTAGTTTTCCGCTTTGTCCGTCTGGATAAGGCGGTTTCCGTGAGTGATACCTATCCCGTGCCGAAGGATATTCTCAGGAAGGCGTATGAGAAGCTGGGAGCGGTTAATTTTTAGTGTTGAGTGTTGAGAGTTGAGTGTTGAATTGTTTACGAAATATTGTAGGGGCGGGGTTTCCCCGCCCGCAGGTCACTCAAATGCGGAAATTCACCGAAGGACGTAAACCCGTCGAAATACAATTATATTTTTCGATTGCTAAAAAGGGTGTTTCCCCGCCGAAGGCGTGGAAACACCCTTATTTTGATTTAGCTTTTTTCTTTTTCGGTTTGGTTTTCTGTTCGGAAAGGGTCGTGTTGAACCACACAATTGCGCATAATGCCAGCACCGACGCTGCCTGCGCTCTGTAAGTGAAAAATTCGTGGAGATAGGAGTGATTGTTCAGCACCATATACCGAAAATAGGGCAGCAGCCCCAATAACAGGCAGATGATCGTGACAGGCTTGTTTGCCCGACGTCTGCGGAAGATGAAATATATCCCGCCGAAAACAAGTGCGGTCAGCAGCAGACCAACGATGATTTTTCCGCCGTCAACACGTTCTTCTCCGCCGAACATGGTTGACAGATTTGCCAGCGGTGCGAAAAACAGCTGCTTGACAAAGGGCAGCTCCTCAGCCGTCCCGATAAAGCGTTTTTCCGCCGATGTCAGGGCGGCTTCAAACTTATTTTCGCCCGTAACGGCAGTCGCCGCAGTCCATTTTACGAGAAATGTTCCCCCATAAGCCGCCGCCCAGCAGCCGCCGCATTTTACGGAAAGAAGCAGGTTTTCCCGAAGCTGTCCAAGACGGTTTTCCTGTTCACGGATAATGAAAACCAGCAGCAGGGGCAGAAGTACAGAAAGCGTTTCCGCCGTGAGAAAGTCGAAAAATGCCGTCATTGCCCCGAATATGACCGAAAGGACGGTCAGGGCGGTGTCCCCCTTTTTTTCAAGGCAGATAAAGCAAATGCAGCCTATTAGGGCAATGTTCATCATGGGCAGATATTCCAGCGAAAGCCTTACATTCCAAAACTGCACGCATATGAGCGACAGGGCAAACGCCCCCGCCGCAAAATAATGTTTCCTCCACAAAAGCAGTCCGCAGACCGCAAGGGCAAGCAGCACTGCCGCCGAAAAGCCTATAAGCTTCACGCCCTTAACATCTGTGACCGTCATAAGCGGGCGGATAAAAATGACCGAGCCATGCCAATAGCGGGTGTAATCTGTGTTGGGCTTATAACCGTTGAGTGCGGCGTAATAGCCCCAGTTCACGCCGAATTCGTCGCCGTCA
>JAEDOB010000104.1 GCA_016302225.1 Oscillospiraceae bacterium
TCAAGCAGCTTTTTAACATAGTTGGGTATCATAAAGCAGCCCTTGTGAAGGTCGGTGTTGTAATACTGCGTTTCGATGCCGAGAGCGTTCCATTTGTCGGCGTCCGCTTTGAGCGGGTCAACGGTCTTTGACGCATACCCGAACAGCCAGTGTCCCGAGGGGTATGTGGGAATATGCACCTGATAAACACGGCATATGGGGAAAAACTCGTTGATACGCTTGTGCGCCCGCTGCATAGCCCGTGCGTCATCGGAATAGTAGGGGCTTTCGTGCTGATTTACGAGAATGCCGTTTTCAGTGAGAGCGTTATAGCAGTTGCCGTAAAATTCGCTGGTGAACAGTCCTTCTCCGGGACCGAACGGGTCGGTGCTGTCAACGATAATAAGGTCGTATTCGTTAGCCTTTCTGCGGACATATTTCAGACCGTCCTCGTAATAAATATGCACACGGCTGTCGTCAAGGCGGCAGGCTGTCTGACGGAGATATTCACGGCAAACCGCAACAACTCTTTCGTCAATTTCCACCATATCTATCCGCTCAACCGTCTTATAGCGGCAAAGCTCCCTGATTGTTCCGCCGTCGCCCGCTCCTATAACGAGTATCTTTTTAATGTCGGGGTTGGACGCCATAGCGACGTGTGTTATCATTTCGTGGTAGATAAATTCGTCCTTTTCGGTGAGCATCATAATTCCGTCAAGGGTGAGAAAACGTCCGAATTCCTCACTCTGGAAAACGTCTATCCGCTGAAATTCGCTCTGTTCGGTGTAAAGCTGCTTGTCAACACGAATGGACATTTTCACATTGGGAGTGTGCATTTCGCTGAACCATAATTCCATAAGTATTTCTCCAATCATTATATAGCCAAATTATTTAAGCTTGTGAATATGCACTATGCAAGAACCTTTATATTTCTGATCTCCATATCCTCGGGACCCGTAAGCGAACAGCCTCTTTCACGGGAATATTCGATATATCTGAGAATTTCCTCTGTAATAAGCTCGCCCGGGGCAACAATGGGTATTCCCGGAGGGTAGCACATAACGAACTCACTGCTTATCCTGCCTGCGCTTTCCGACAGGGGGATAGTTTCCTGTTCTCCGTAAAATGCGGTCTGGGGGGACACCTTGACTGCGGGGTTGATGTACTCATGTTCAAGCATACCCGTCTTGTCACGGCTGTAACGGCGTTTTATCTCCGAAAGTGCGGAAACAAGGCGTTCTATCGCCATTTCACGGTCGCCTACGGAAATGTACGCAAGAATGTTTCCTATGTCGCCGAATTCTATCTGAATATCATAGCTGTCACGGAGAATGTCGTAGACCTCAATTCCCGCAAGACCTATATCTCTCGTATAAACCGAAAGCTTTGTGCGGTCGAAATCGTAAATATCCTTACCGTTTATAAGCTCCGAGGAATACGCATAATATCCGCCTATTTTGTTTATCTCCGCACGGGCATATTCCGCAAGGCTCATTACCTTTGCGAAAATCTCCCTGCCGTTTAACGCAAGATTTCTTCGGGAAATATCCAGCGACGAAAGCAGCAGATAGGAGGCACTGGTGGTCTGAGTAAGGTTAATGACCGAATGTATGTGACCGTCGCTGACCGTGCAGTTTTTACCGATAAGCAGGCAGCTGCTCTGTGTCAGGGAACCGCCCGATTTGTGCATGGAAACCGACGCCATATCCGCACCCGCCGCCATTGCGGGCATGGGCATATCCTCGCCAAAATAGAAATGCGTTCCGTGGGCTTCGTCCGCAAGGCAGAGCATACCATGCTTGTGGGCAAGCTCGGCAATAGACTTTATGTCTGAGCAAATGCCGTAATAAGTAGGATTATTTACGAAAACTGCCTTTGCATCGGGATTTTCCAGAATAGCCTTTTCCACGTCCTCAACGGACATTCCAAGGGCAATTCCCAGACGGGGGTCCATACCGGGATTTACGTAAACGGGGACTGCGCCGCATACGACCAGCGAATTTATTGCGCTTCGGTGGACGTTTCTCGGCATAATTATCTTATCTCCCGCCTTGCAGACGGAAAGTATCATGGACTGAACGCTTGACGTTGTGCCGCCGACCATAAAGAAGCAGCTTCTTGCGCCGAACGCCTCCGCAGCCAGCTCCTGAGCGTCCTTGATGACGGAAACGGGGTGGCAGAGATTGTCCAGCGGCTTCATTGAGTTTACGTCCACGGAAAGGCAGGATTTTCCCAGAAACTCCGTAAGCTCGGGATTTCCCCGTCCGTGCTTATGCCCCGGAACGTCAAAGGGGACAACTCTTGCGTCCCTGTACTTTATCAGGGCTTCATAGATAGGTGCATTGCTTTGAGTTAGCATTTTTTTCGCCTCCGACTGTTAAGTGTATCTTACGCCGCTTGTGGCGGAGAGAAACACAAAATATAGAATAACAAGGCGGGGCTTATCCGAGATGGAAAAGCCGTCCGCCTTTATTTTTCAGAATATATTCTGTCCGCTGAAAATCTCTATCATTTCACGGCGGAGCAGGTCGTTTATTTCAAGCCTGCGCTTGGGTGCAAGCTCGTAGGTATCGGTGTTGAACAGATAGTTTTGCAGGAAAATTTCCTTTATCATCATGCGGGTGTGGAAAATGTTCGCCTGATAAACGTTCATATCCACGGCGTCGTATCTGTCGAGAGTTTCCTTTGCGATATAATCCTGAATGGACGCTATCTTGTGGTCAATGAACAGCTTCTTGCCCGACATTTCCCTTGTAAATCCTCTTACACGGTAGTCGATGGTGATAATATCCGAATCGAAGCTGCCGATAAGATAATCCAGCACGTTCAGCGGAGAAATACGTCCGCAGGTAGAAACGTCAATATCCACTCTGAATGTGGTTATTTCGTTGTCGGGGTGAAATTCGGGATAGGTATGGACGGTGAGATGGCTCTTGTCCAAATGCCCCGCAATATCCTGTTTCCCGGGAATGGGAACGTGGCGCATATTACAGGATTCGTCGATAAGCTCGTTGGGCAGATAATCCTCGGAAACCAGCAGCGTAACACTGGCGCCCTGAGGGTCATAGTCCTGCTTGGAGATATTCAGCACGTGCGCACCAATCATATCCGTAACATCGCAAAGAATTTTGGTCAGACGGTCGCTGTTGTACTGCTCGTCGATATATTTTATATAATCCTTCTTTTCTCTTTCACTTTTTGCATAGCAAATATCGTAGATATTGAAGCTGAGAGTTTTAGTAAGGTTGTTAAATCCATAAAGCGTGAGCTTTTCGTTCAACCCTATCATCACGTTCCTTTCGGAAATTGTCAATGCGGTCAATTGTACATAACCGCTCACATTAGATAATACGCTATATTTTAAAAAATGTCAATAGATTTCAGCAAATTTCTTGTGAAATTTTACCGAGCTGAATATATTCTCCTGTTTTCTCCGAAATGCTCACGTATTCTCTTGTTTTCTTCAACAGTAATTTAATGGAAATTTTTCAAATAATGTTTCAAACAAAGGAAAAGCACTTTTGAGGTTAAATGTTTTGTAACATATCCTCTCTTGAACAATTCAAACGGCTGTGCTATAATTATCGAAGATTTTTACGTTTTGGAGTCCTGCTTATGCAAAAGAAAATCGCACCCCTTCTGATAATATTTGCCGCCTGTTTGTGGGGGCTTTTGGGGATATTTGTCCGCCGCTTCAATGAATTCGGCGTTGAGTCAATGAGCATAGTTTTTATTCGGGCGGTTCTGACCTCACCGATGGCTGCGATTATTGCAGCTGTCACAGATGTTAAGCAGCTGAAGCTTCGCCTGCGGGATATATGGGTATTTGCGGGAATGGGGCTGCTGAGCATTATTTTCTTCAATTACTGCTATTTTACCGCCATTTCCATGATGTCCATTTCCGTCGCCGCCATACTGCTTTACACCGCTCCCGTGTTTGTGATGATACTTTCTGCGGTGATATACAAGGAGAAGATAACCGTCCGAAAAATGGCGGCTATGGCAGTGATAATGGCGGGGCTGGTGCTTGTGACGGGCGTTTACAGCGGGGGATTTTCCGTTACGCCTGCGGGTGTTCTGTACGGACTCGGCTCGGCTTTGGGATATGGTATGTACAGCATTTTCAACCGTGCGGCTATTGACAGAGGATATAAGCCCTTAGCGGTAACTGCTTGGGGATTTGCCTTTGCCGCACTGTTTTCGGTGTTTTTTGCGGATATGGGAGCTATCGGTCAGATGGTTTCGGTTCGTCCCTCAATGGTGGGATTTGCCGTGCTGTTTGCGGCTGTGACCTCGGCGGCACCATATATTATGTATTCTGCGGGACTGAAATATACCGAAACGGGCAAGGCTGCTATCTATTCTTCCATAGAACCCGCCGCAGCGGCAGTTTTCGGTATGATATTCTGTAATGAAAAGCTGACTGTACCCGCCGTTTTGGGGGCTGCTATGATACTTGCGGCGACCGCACTTTGTTCATCATCTACCGAAAAGGATAAGAAAATAAATCAATCCTTATAAATGCTTCGGAAAATCATCGTACCTAATGTAGGGGACGCATCCCGTCCCGCAATAACATTCAAATTTTTGATGTTGATGATATGTTATCATTTTCGCATAAATTTTCTGCGGGAATACAATATTTTCGTCGGTACCGAACGGGACGGGGAACCCGTCCCCTACAATAATTTGAGAGTTTTTCAAAGATAAATCATAAATACATTTAACAGGAGGACATTTCTATGAACCTAAAAACCGCACCTATGGGCTGGAACAGCTGGGACTGCTACGGCGCAGCTGTCAACGAAGAAACCGTCAGAAAGAACGCCGAATTTATGGCAAAGCACCTTAAACAGTACGGCTGGGAGTACGTCACCGTTGACATTCAGTGGAGTGCACCAAACGCCAAAAATCATGAGTATGACCCATTTACCGAGCTTTGCATGGACGAGTATTCCCGCCTTATCCCCGCAGAGAACCGCTTTCCGTCCTCGGCGGGAGGAAAGGGCTTTGCGCCGCTGGCAGAATATGTTCATTCTCTGGGACTTAAATTCGGTATACACATAATGCGAGGGATCCCCCGTCAGGCTGTTCACAGAAACACGGCTATAAAGGGCACAGACAAGACCGCCCGTCAGATAGCAAAGACCGCAAGCATCTGCGCATGGAACACCGATATGTACGGCGTTGACCCGTCAAAGGAGGGCGCAAGGGCTTACTATGACAGCCTGTTTGAGCTGTACGCTTCATGGGGCGTTGATTTCATAAAGTGTGATGATATTGCCAGAGAGCTGCCCCACGAGGAAGCTGAAATGGTAATGCTCAGCGAATCGCTTCACAGCTGCGGTCGGGATATGATACTCAGCCTTTCTCCCGGTCCCGCGCTGCTTGAGAAGGCGGAGCTTTACAAGCAGGTTTGCAATATGTGGCGTATTACCGACGATTTCTGGGACAAGTGGGAGCTTCTTTACAATATGTTTGAGAGATGCGAAAAGTGGGCATCTCACAACGGAGCGGGTCACTGGGCTGATGCGGATATGCTGCCTATCGGTGCGATCTTGCAGGATTATGACGAAAATATCGTAACAAAATTTACCAAGCCCGAGCAGATAACCATGATGACACTCTGGTGCATTTTCCGTTCGCCCCTTATAATCGGCGGCGAGATGACCAAGTTTGACGATTTCACCATGAGCCTTATCACCAACGAAAATATCCTTGAAATGCACAGAAATGCACGTCATTCCCATCAGGTATGGCGCAGGGAGATCGAGGGCGTTGAACATATTCTCTGGACGGCGGCAAGCTGCGAGGGAGGACAGTATGTGGCAGTTTTCAATGCGGGGGACAAGGACAGCAGCGTTGAAATTTCCCTTTCCGACCTTGAAATATATGGAAGCGTTTCGGGAACAGAGCTTTGGAGCGGCGAGAAAATATCCGCAGACAAGGCACTTTCCGTTGCCCTTGAAAGTCACGGCGCAAAGGCATTCTGTTTGAAGTGATCTGTAACAGATTATAATAAAAATTTTTGCAAAATAATGATGTTTTTTCAAAAAAATCTTGACATTTTAGGACGGTAATGCTATAATAAAAATGAATTATTTTTGAAAAATAAAGAAAGGGTGATTTTAGTTGTCAAAGAAAAGCAAATTTGGCGCTTCCAAGCTTTTTACGGCGGGACTTGCCGCTGTATCGGCGGTTATGGCTCTGTCCGTTTCTGCTTTTGCGGAAGAGACTGCCGATAACGGAGTATTCGGTGAGGGGGCTTTCGAGGTAGTATTATCCGATGTGGTCTATCCGTCATTAAGCTCGTCTGTCAGCAACGGAAGTATTGATCTTCGTCCCGGGGAATATGAGAGATACATAGACCGTGTCGATCTTCCCGAGGAGGTTGTGGAATTCTATAATAAGCTTTGTGAGTGGACGGATAATGACGGGGTAGATGATTATCTTATTGACACTTCATTGATTGAGCCTCAAACTGTTAACTTGAACGGCAGCAAGAGAAATTTACGCAGTCTGACGGCGTTTGAAATAGTAAGTGACGGGAAAATGACACAAGAGGTTTATAACTACTACTTCTCATCATTCACTACAGCAATTGGCGCATTTGACCGTGACCACCCCGAGGTATTCTGGTTAAACGGCAAAGTAAAGTCATATTATGGCGTCAATGATACTGAAGACGGCAAGAAAAAGTATATCTTCTACCTTATAGTTTCTTCCGATGATGGATTTACCGTTCTCAGCGATGAGTACCCTGATGCTTCTTCTGTTAAGAGTGGTATTCAGAAGCGTGATCAGTATATAAGCTCTATTCTGGGCAGTGCGCCTTCGGGCAATTATCAGAAGGTAAAGTATTTCAACAAGTGGCTCACGGAGAATAATGAGTATAATACTATTGTTGCAGGTCACGGCAGCGGCGAAGCGCAATCTGTATATGAGTGCATCAGCGCACTTGAGGGCAGAGCAGGCGTTGACGGACCTGCGTACGGAGGATATGCAAGAGCTATGAAGGTTCTTTGCGACAGGGCAATGATACCTTGTATCCTCGTTGACGGTAAAGACGGCGAAGATCATATGTGGAATTACATAAAGATGGATGACGGCAACTGGTATCTTGTTGATGTTACCCGGAACGACCCCGCAGGCGAAAGCTCCGGTGCTATTTCCGGCGCTGAATGTGAGGATTATCTGCTTATCGGCTCAAATAATCCCAAGTCAAGCGGCAGAACAATTATTAATCAGCCCATTCCCAACGGTGTGCAGTTTGTAAACCAACCCAATCTGGCAGCAAATGATTATGTGCCTTCCGAAGATG
>JAEDOB010000105.1 GCA_016302225.1 Oscillospiraceae bacterium
GTATATTTATTACATAAATATGAGCAGTTTGACACACATCAGCAGGCATGAGTACAGTGGATATTTAAGCTGTCCTCGGTATTATTCAGCATATTTATAAATCCCTCACCGAACAGTTTAGCCTTAGCAGCATCATCGGGTGAAAGCATATCCACGGCCTCAAAGCTGTAAACAGAATAAGGCTGCCCCGCCTTGTTAGTAGTCTTATCCAAAGTGATCTTTGTTACAACCCCCGACAGCGGAAGCATCTTTCCAATTAGCCTTGTAAGATACCTCTGAAAGATGACCTTGCTTGACACGGGAATACGCACGATAATAGGCATAATATTCCCCGGACGCAGCATAAACAACGATACGGATTCCTTACAAGCCTTAGCCAAGCTATCACCGTTGCGAGAACCGAAGGTATTGAAGGGACAGTTGCTGCAAGCTTTTCCGTCGGTTGAAACAATGCTGTTTGTACTGTAACAGGTTGGGGGAGTACCTTCCACGGGGTCGGCAGTTTCCCAGCCCCACAAAAGCATCAAATCATTATTGGACTCTTCCATACTATTTGCATTACAGATGGCGTTCGCAATTGAATGCCGTCTGTTTTTGTTCATTTTCAACCCCTTAGCCGGATCCAGACAAGCAACAATCCGCATTTTATTGTATCGGTCAATATTTGCCTGTAATGTTTTTAATACTAATCTCTGATTAGAAAGTGGACAAAAAATATGTGAAAAAGTGTGTGTTTATGGTTTTGTGCAGATTTTTTGTCTACACCTTCATTGGAGATTAGTATAATGCTATCCTTGGATAGCGAGCAGATAGTATCACAAATCCCTTTTGAAGCGTTTGAAAGACTTCATTTTAAAACCAAGTTTTCTGATGTTTTTCCATATCTGCTCAATTGGGGAGTATACGGTGGAATAAAAATAAGTTCAATATTTGGCGGATTTTTATTGACTTTGATTTATGCCATGCCGCTCCATCGCATGCCAATATGATATTTTTTTTCGAAAATGCTCTTGACAATTTCTCCTAAAGCATATTCATAAAATCGGTATTGCAATAGGAAATTATAACAAAACATTTATCTCCCGTAAGCGGTTCAGCTGCATTGTAAACATATAGGATTTGAAATCATATTAAAAATAGGCTTTTTCGCAGAAACGCAAACTTTTAAATACATTCAGAAAAAATTGATTGATTTTATCGGAAAAGTATGATACAATAAAAATAATGCAGTTTATTTCGGAGGGGAATATGGATATTTCGGCTTTTATGAGGGCTGTGGTGGATTCCGACCAAATGCCTGTTGTTATCTGTGATTTGGAGCATACGATAGTTTATATGAATCCCGCTGCTGCCGAACGGTATGCAAAACGTGGGGGATATGCTTTGATTGGCAGGTCGCTGCTTGACTGTCACAATGCTGATTCCAATGAAAAGATAGAAAAGGTTATGGATTGGTTCAAGAGTGACACGGCGAATAACAGGATATTCACGTTCCATAATCCAAAGGAAAACAAGGACGTTTATATGATTGCACTCAGGGACGAAAGCGGCAAGCTTATCGGTTACTATGAAAAGCATGAGATGCGTACCGCCGAAAGCTCTACGCCTTACGGTGCGCTGAATTAAAGGAGAATTCTATGTACACACTTTTAAAACAGGAAAACAGAGCAAGAAGGGGACGCTTTGAAACAGTCCACGGCACATTTGAAACGCCCTGTTTTATGAATGTCGCAACATCTGCCGCTATCAAGGGCGGAGTTTCGGCAGTAGATCTAAAGGATATGAAGTGTCAGGTGGCACTGTGCAATACCTATCATCTGCATGTTCGTCCGTCGGACAAGATAATCAGGGAAATGGGCGGACTTCACAAGTTTATGAACTGGCAGAAGCCCATACTGACTGACAGCGGCGGATTTCAGGTGTTCTCTCTGGCGAAATTGAGAAGAATTAAGGAGGAGGGCGTGTATTTCAGCTCTCACGTTGACGGACGAAAGATATTTATGGGACCCGAGGAAAGCATGCAGATACAGTCCAACCTCGGCTCGACCATTGCTATGGCGTTTGACGAATGTGTGGAAAATCCCGCAAAGCATGATTATGCAAAGAGGTCCTGCGAACGCACTGTCAGATGGCTTTACCGCTGCAAGGACGAAATGGAGCGTCTGAACGCCCTGCACGACACCATTAACAAGAAGCAACTGCTTTTCGGAATCAATCAGGGCTGTACCTATGACGACCTTCGTGCTTCTCATATGGAGGAGATAGCCAAGCTTGATCTGGACGGCTACGCTATCGGCGGACTTGCTGTGGGCGAGCCTACCGAAGTTATGTATCACATCATAGATGTTGTTGAACCCATAATGCCGAAAAATAAGATACGCTATCTGATGGGTGTCGGAACGCCTTCCAACATTATCGAGGCAGTTGCAAGGGGAGTTGACCTGTTCGACTGCGTAATGCCCAGCCGCAACGCCCGCCATGCAACCATTTTCACATGGAACGGCATAACTCATGTTTCAAACAAATGCTATGAAACCGACCCTCTGCCCCTTGACCCCGAGTGTGACTGTCCCACCTGCCGCAATTTTTCAAGGGCATATCTCAGACATCTTTTCAAGGCAAATGAACAGCTTGCGGGACGTCTGGCTGTCGTTCACAATCTCTATTTCTACAACACGCTTATGGAACGCATAAGAGAAGCACTTGACGAGGGACGCTTTGAGGAATTCCGAATGAAATATTCCGACAGGCTGGCTTCGCATTATTAATAAAGACGCCGTAGTGTTTTTGATGGACACTACGGCGTCATTTTTCAGTTGGCAGAATACTTCTCAAACTCCTCATCAAGCCTTGAAACAGCTTGGTCATAGCCTTCTGCGGACATTTCATAGGACTCATCAAATACTATCTCACTCAGATCATAGGCAAGCTTGCCGTACCAGATTATAAGGTTAAGCTTGCCGCTTTCCTTGACCGGGTCAAGACGGAAGTTGAAATCTCCTCGGTTGCCGCTTCCGCTGAAAACATTTTTTGCCTCAAAATAGTATTTTTCGGGTATATCAAAGCATTTAGATCTCATAAATATATTCCTTCCAATGTAAAATTCTTCTTATTCTATAATAATAACATAAATCGTTGGAATTGTAAACATAAATTTTATTATTTTTTGATTGCAATTCACGGATAAATGTGGTATAATAATTTTTAGTTTTGTCAAAAGGCATATCAACAACGCTTGGAGGAAAATTTGTGAGTAAATATGAAAATGAAATAAACAAAAGAAGGACCTTTGCCATAATCTCTCACCCTGACGCAGGTAAGACCACATTAACGGAAAAATTTCTGCTTTACGGCGGTGCTATTGCTTTGGCAGGTTCGGTAAAGGGCAAAAAGTCCGACCGTCACGCTGTTTCCGACTGGATGGAAATTGAAAAGCAGAGAGGTATCTCGGTCACATCGTCTGTTATGCAGTTTAATTATAAGGACTGCTGCATCAATATTCTCGATACTCCGGGACATCAGGATTTCTCTGAGGACACATACCGTACACTTATGGCTGCCGACTCCGCCGTAATGGTAATTGACGCTGCTAAGGGCGTTGAAAATCAGACCAGAAAGCTTTTCAAGGTCTGCGTAATGCGGCACATTCCCATCTTTACCTTTATCAACAAGATGGACAGAGAAGCGAAAAATCCCTTCGATCTGCTTGACCAGATAGAAAACGAGCTTGGTATCAAGACATTCCCCGTAAACTGGCCCATCGGCTGCGGACGTGAATTCAAGGGCGTTTATGACAGAATGAAGCGTCACATCGTGTCCTTTAAGGCAAACGGCGGACATCACGCTGTTGAGGCCTCTGAGGTTGACCTTTCCGACGAAAAGCTGGACGAGCTTATCGGTTCCGAAAATCGTCAAAATCTGTTTGATGATATTGAACTGCTGGACGGCGCAAGCTATGAGTTTGACATTGATGCTGTGAACAGGGGAGAGCTTTCGCCCGTATTTTTCGGCTCTGCGCTGACCAATTTCGGCGTTGAACCGTTCCTTGAGGACTTTATCAAAATGACAACTCCTCCTCTGCCTAGAATGTCCTCGGAGGGTGAGATAAGCCCTTATGACGACGATTTCTCCGCATTCGTATTCAAAATTCAGGCGAATATGAACAAGGCGCACAGGGATAGACTTACGTTTATGAGAATATGCTCGGGACGCTTTGACAGAGATATGGAAGTATATCACGTTCAGGGTGACAAAAAGCTCCGTCTTTCTCAGCCTCAGCAGATAATGGCGCAGGAAAGAGAGATCATTAACGAGGCATATGCGGGCGACATTATCGGCGTTTTTGACCCGGGAATTTTCTCCATCGGAGATACGGTCTGCGCCCCGGGACGGAAGATAGCATACGAGGGAATACCTACCTTCGCCCCCGAGCATTTTGCAAGAATACGTCAGAAGGACACGCTTAAAAGAAAGCAGTTTGTCAAGGGAACAACTCAGATTGCGCAGGAGGGTGCTATTCAGATTTTCCATGAGCCTTTTTCGGGAATGGAAGAGGTTATCGTGGGTGTTGTCGGCGTTCTTCAGTTTGAAGTTCTGGAATATCGTCTGAAAAATGAGTACAATGTTGACATTATCCGTGAGGGACTCCCTTATCAGTATATCAGATGGATAGAAAACAAGGACATTGATGTCAAGAGCCTTAATCTCAGCTCTGATACAAAGATAGTGCAGGATTTCAAGGATAATTACCTGCTTATTTTCACCAGTGAATGGAATATCCGCTGGGCACTTGAAAAGAATGAAGGACTTATTCTTTCCGAATTTAACAGAGATTGATAATGATAATTTTTCCGCTGTCTGATTTTCCGGCAGCGGATTTTTTTGGTCTAATACCAATAATTACCGCATAGAATTTCCATATAAAGACCGTGGGAGTGATAAAAATATGGACACGTCAAGCTATGACAAGGTAATAGGATTTCTGCCGGACAGGCTGAAAAGGTCACTGGAAAAGGTTTCTTCGGATATAAAATCTTCTGCATCTGAAATACGTCTGAGGGCGGGAAAACCCATATCTCTGACAGCAGGCGGAGAACAGCTTATCATATCGGAACACGGCGGTGTCAGCCGTTCGGCGAATACGGGTATTATCCCGACGGAAAACGAGCTTGCCGCTGCTTTTGAAACGGTCTGCCGAAGCTCGGTGCATTGCTTTAAGCGTGAGATAAGCCTTGGATTTGTGACGCTTAGAGGCGGGCATCGTGTTGGCTTCTGCGGTACTGCGGTGCATAGTGCTGACGGCAGTCTGGGGATAAATCACATTTCGGGAATGAACTATCGCATTGCACGGCAGATAACAGGTGCGGCGGACGAGCTTGTCGGTTATCTTCCGAAAAGCGGGGGACTGCTCATAGCGGGTGCGCCGTCCAGCGGAAAGACTACGTATCTGCGTGACCTGTGCAGAATTCTGGGAAATAAACACAAGGTCGCTCTTATTGATGACACGGGGGAACTTGCGGCAGTTTACAGAAATGAGCCGCAGAATTCAGTTGGATCTTTCACAGATGTTCTGACGGGCTACGGAAAGGCGAAAGGTCTTGAAACTGCCGTGCGGGTGCTATCTCCCGAATATGTTATCTGTGATGAGATAGGAAGCCGAGAGGACTGCGCTGCAATAGAAGCGGCGGCAAACAGCGGTGTGATCTTCATTGCGGCTGTTCATGCGGGAAATATGCGTGAGCTTATGGCAAAGCCCCATATCCGCCCGCTGATAAATATGGAAATTTTCACTCGGGCGGCGTTTCTTGAAAAATGCCGAATAAAAGAAGTGTCCGATTTAACGGACAGGAAAAATGAAATGGAGGTATGCAAAAATGGTCAAGCTTGCGGGAACGGTAATGGTAGCGGCGGCGTCACTTGCTGCGGGGGCATATCTGTCGGACAACGCACGAAAGCGTTTGGTACAGCTGAGAGCGTCGGAAAGCTTAACGGCACAGCTGATACTGAGCTTTCGTTTCAGCGGACTTGATGTGTTTGAAGCCTGCGGACGGCTTGCTTTGGAAGACTCACTTTCATCTCTGGGATTTCTTTCGTCCTTTGCTAAAGCCGAATATTCCGATATGATACCATTTGGCGAACGGTGGAAAAAAGCTGTGTCCGACTGGAACGACTGCCGTCTTGACAATGAGGAAAAGAAGCTGCTTCTTTCGGTGGGAGATTTCCTCGGAAAGACAGATCTGGACGGTCAGGTCATGTCGCTGGAAGGTTTGCGGGAACGGTTTCGGGAAAAAATATCGCAGCTAGTCCCCGAAACGGAAAAGCGGGTAAAGCTTTGCACATCGCTGTCAGTGCTGTGCGGAGCGGCTATTCTGCTGATGATTTGTTAGGTATCTGTGTTGTGTGCATTTCTCCGCCGCAGGCAGAGAAATGCACACATAAAAGCAAATCGATAATGTAGAGAATATATAAAGAATAATTTTGGTTTTCCTAGGAGTGCTTATGGAAATAGATTTGATTTTCAAGGTGGCAGGTATCGGGATAATCGTTGCCGTGCTGAATCTGATACTGAAAAAAGCAGACAGGGAAGAACAGGCTATGATGACTACCCTTGCAGGTCTGATAGTCGTCCTGATGATGCTGATAACCGAAATATCGGCGCTTTTCGAGGAAGTGAAAAGCGTGTTCGGCTTCTGATGACAGCGGTATCTGCGGCTGGGATATGTATTACGGCGGCGATATTCTGCAAGGTGTTCGACCGCTTCGGAAAGGAATATTCGGCAATGCTTTCGGCTGCGGTATCTGCGGCAGTTATGGGCTTTGCCGTGCTGAGCTTTTCGCCTGTGGCAGCTGCTGCGGAGGCACTTATGGAAAAGGCGGGAGCGGATTCCGAGTACATAGGGATAATGTTTCGGTCGGCGGGAATATGCTGCATAACTCAGCTGGCGGGCAATATCTGCCGTGACTGCGGCGAAAGCAATCTGGCTTCACAGGCAGAGCTTTGCGGACGGGCTATGCTGGCGGTAAATGCACTGCCACTGTTTACCGAAGTAATAAAGATAGCGGACAGGCTTTTGTCCGCATAAAAGGAGAAAAAATGAAAGCACTTATAGCTTTGGCTGCAATTTTTATTTCACTGATGTGTTTTCCGCTGACCTGTTCGGCAGAAAGCTTTTCCGTTCCGTCAAACTCGGAAATCCTTGATGACCTGGGCGGGGACAGCCTTGATGAAAATCTTACGGATAATGCGGAGGAATTTTTGGACGAGCATAACATATCTCCCGA
>JAEDOB010000106.1 GCA_016302225.1 Oscillospiraceae bacterium
TCAGTACACCATCTCAATGGTAACCATCAGTCCTAGCCTCTGCGTTTATCCCGTCCTGATGAAATACTTTGAAAAGGGACTTATGCTGGGAGCTGTTAAGGGCTGATATATTTCGTTTGCAGTTATTTATTTTGGAAATTGCTTATCAATGTGTCTTTTCCCGACTTCGGCGGGAAAAGACACATAAAATAACACTTTCAAAGTGTAACAAATCAAGTACTTATTTACAGTAAACGTAATAAATATTTCTACCCGCCGTGGGCGGGTAGAAATATATACCAAACTCAAAGTAAAATAATTTTTATCGTTTATTATAGCTTTAAAATAATATATAGGAGGAATTTTATGGACATCAAAAAGATCATGGCAGGCGTAACTGCCGCAGTACTCATGGGCACCATGGCGGGCTGTTCCACCCCCGGAAGCTCCAAGAACAAGGACGATGATTCCGCTTCCGCAGGAACCACGGCAGCAGGCGGAAATTCCGCAGACAGCGACGACGCTGATAACAGCGAGAGCAGCAGCTCCTCGGGCGACGCACTTACCGCAGTTGACTTCGACGCTCCCCCCGTTCAGCTGGTATGCTACAGCCAGCTGGCTAACTATTCGGGTAAGCTGACAGGCTGGTTCGCAGAGGTCCTGAAGGCAAAGTTCAATGTTGAAATGACTATTATCCCCGAAACCGACGGTATGTTCGATACCCGTATGGAGTCGGGAAATCTGGGTGACATCTGTATCTTCGGTTCAAACGGCGAAGCTTACCAGAGAGCTGCCTGTGAAGGTATGCTCTTCGACTGGAACGAGGACGACATTCTCTCCGATTACGGCTCTTATATCCAGGCTAATATGTCAAAGGCTCTTGAAACCAACGCTTTAATGAACGAAAAGTACGGTGCGGGCAAGAAGGTATTCGGCTTCGGTCACAACGTTGCTTCCAACCCCGAGGATCACGAAGCATTCTTCTACACACTGGATATCCGCTGGGATCTCTATAAGGAGCTGGGCTACCCCGAGGTAAAGGATCTTGACGGTCTGTATGATCTCTTTATAAAGATGAAGGAGATCTCGCCTAAGGACGAAAACGGCGGCGAAACCTATGCACTTTCTCTCTGGCCCGACTGGGACGGAAATATGGTAATGTACGTTAAGGCATTTGCAACCGCATACTGGGGCTATGACGAAATGGGCTTCGGCTTATATGACACCGAAACAGGTACATATCACGATGCTCTTGAGGAAAACGGTCCTTATCTGACCAGCCTTAAATTCTTCAACAAGCTGTTCCAGGCAGGACTTATCGACCCCAACTCCATGACTCAGACATATAACGAGATGTCCGAAAAGGTACAGGCAAGCGGTACATTCTTCTCCATCTTCGACTATGCAGGTTCTGCACTCTACAACACAGAGCCTCATCTGGAAGCAGGCAAGGCTATGTATCCTATGGTTCCCGATGATGCAACTCCTCTCGCTTACGGTATGAACGTAATGGGCGGCAACAGAATCTGGACTATCGGCGCTAGCACCGAGTATCCCGAGCTGTGCATGGAGATCATCAACTACCTCTGTACTCCCGAAGGATATATGACATACTGGTGGGGTCCCAAGGACGGATTTGACGAAAATCACCCCAACGGCTGCTGGTACTATGACGAGAACGGCAACACCTGCTTTACAGAGCTGGGCGAAGCTGCTTACAAGGACAGAAAGGGTACTATGATGCCCGCAGAATGGGGCGGCGGTTCCTTCAACGACGGTACCTTCCAGGCTAATAACACCACCTGGTCCCGTGACGCTTCCAACCCCGATTCCAACGGCGAAACCTATAACTGCGAGAACTGGAAGAGCAGACGTGAGCAGGATACTCCCTATGAAGTCCTCAAGGATTGGAGAAACTGGTCCGGTCAGTTCAACTCTCAGGATTATATGAACACCGTAAACTTCAAGGTTGCTCCTGCAAGCGATTACGCTGAAGGTGAAAAGTCCGATGAACTGAAGATCGTTTGGGAACAGGTTGCAAAGTGTATCGTTGCTTACTCCTGGCAGGCAATTTACGCTAAGTCCGATGCCGAGTATGACAAGGTCGTTGCAGAAATGATCAAGAAGTGCGAAGAGTACGATCCCGATGGTGTCTGCCTTGAATACTGCCTTAACGAGGCTGCAACAAGACATGACCGTGAGCTGTTTGTAAACAGCTGATCCGGGGAACAACTGATTTAACCGACAATTTTATTCTTCTTATTACATGCTAGGTGGGTGTTCCCCCGCCTTTGGCGGGGGAACACCCGTTGATCAGTATTTTCCAGGGTTGCCTTATCAACAAATAACAATTAAAAGCGGGTGTGCATACGTCGGGGGAATTCCCTCGGCGCAGCCGCCCGTTTTCTTTTCGGAGGTGTCATATTTGGCAGGTTTTTTCAGTCCCGACAGCAAGCTGTATAAATTTATGAGCCGCCTGACGGACGTGGTAAAGCTTAATCTTATGTGGCTGCTGTTCAGTCTGCCCATAGTGACCATCGGTTCGTCCACCATTGCAGCGTTTGATATTACACTGAAAATGGCAGAGGATAACGAGGGACATATCGCAAGAGGATTTATCAAGGCATTCAAAGCAAACTGGAAACAGGGTATCCCCATGACCTTCATCACCCTTTTCTGCCTGTGGGCGGTCTATCTGGATTTTGAGATATTCAGCGTAATAAGCAAGGACCCGAACGCCGAAAATGGGTGGATATTCTTAGCTGTCGGTGTGGTGGCGGCATATGTTTTCACCTGTTCCCTGCTGTACGTCTATCCCCTGCTGGCGAGATATGAGAACACTATTTTCAACAGCCTGCGAAATTCGTTTCGGATAACTATGCGGTATTTTCTCCGTTCGCTGGTGCTGGTGGTCGTTATTGCAATAGAACTGATAGTTTTCTTCTTCTGGAGCGAAAAAATGTGGATAATAGGCGCACTTATGGGACCTGTCTGCATATTTTTCACCATTAGCGGACCTGCTATGGCAATATTCCGTGAATTGGAAAAGGAACCGGGGACTGTTGCGGAAAATGACGGCGTGCGCAAATCCGATGACGACGGGGATAACGAAACAGAATAACTTCCCAAAACCCCTTGACAACAGCAAATATATGTGATATAATCACCCTATCATTTCAAATCGGACTGCTGATTAACCGTACAATTATATTTTCCTTGTTACCGAAGTGACGTATCCGGGTGGGTGTTCCCCCGCCTTCGGCGGGGGAACACCCATTAATCAGCATTTTTCAAATCGAACGGGGGTGGGCAAATGTTCAAGACTATAAGAAACACAGGAAAATACATAATAGTCACGGAAACAAACCATTGCCCGCCTGTAAAAATATCTGCCCACATTGGCAAATATCTTCGGTAAATCGTGCGTTTCTGCTTTGAAGCGCACGATTTTTTTATTATGGCGGAAAATATTTGTTGACATTGGTATTTTTATATGCTATAATAAATCGAATGATGTAAAACGTTTGATTTAAAATGAACAATGCAGAACAAAAGGAGGACAAAATGGAAAAGAAAGAGAAACAGTCGACACTGTCAAATGTTACCTATATGCTGGGAATAATGTGGCAGGGCTGCAAAGGGTACGTTTTGTACACCTTCATCAAGGAATTCGTGGAGAACGTGTTCTGGACGGTGTTTTCGGTGTATCTTACCGAGTGGATATACATTGCCATCGAGAACAAAACGCCATTTTCGGTGCTGGCGTCCTTCGTCGGGGCAATGTGTATCGGGCATATCTGCATACATATCTGCTCGGCGATACATCAGCTGTGCGAAAAGCAGTTTTTGCCGGAAATTTACCGAAGCTTTTATAAGCGGGTGATAAAAAAGTCCATCTCAATGGACTATGCAGAGTTTGAAAAGCCCGATTTTTACGACAAATACACCCGTGCCCTGAACGAGTGTCAGCAGCGGGGCAGCACTATACTGTACAACTCCGCCTACCTTCTGGCGGGTATCGCTTCAATTGTCACGGCGGCAATGATAGTTGCGGACGTTGACCCTATGCTGCTCATATTTATCGTGCCCATGGTAATGGTTTCCCTTATCTTCGGAAAGAAAACGGGCGAGCTTTATTATCGGCTGGACTTTTCAAACACCCGTGACGGACGCATGGGCAGCTATGCAAAGCGTGTTTTCTACGAGAAGAAGTACGCAGGGGAGCTTCGTCTTTTCGGTATAGGACAGCTTCTTCTCGACCGCCACGAAAAGGCATATGACGAAATGCAGAAGCGCACCCGTGAGATAAGGAAAAAGGTCACCGTTCTTGAAACGGCAAAGTGGATGATATACAACCTGCTTTCGGCAATACTCCCATACCTGTATATTGCATTCGTCCTTAATGCGGAGGACGCTCAGACGGCGGCGTATATTGCTATGATACCCGCTCTCAGCACGCTGTCATGGAGAACATCGGATTCCGTTGAACAGATAGTCACCCTTGCAAAGGAAAGCGCATTTGTTACAAATCTCCGTGAATTTCTGTCCTATGAGCCGAAAACGGACAAAAATACACTCCGTCCCTCACCCGCTCTGGACGACATTGTGATAAAGAATATGAGCTTTACCTATGACGGTGCGGAAAAGCCCACTCTCCATAACGTAAATATGACCATCGGAAAGGGCGAAAAAATAGCTATCGTCGGACATAACGGCGCAGGAAAAACCACTCTCGTCAAGCTGATAATGGGGCTTTATCCCGCCACGGAAGGCGAAATTTCCATAAGCGGGGCAAATATCAATGAGTTTGAGCCAAAGTCATTTCACAGGCATTTCGGAACGGTCTTTCAGGACTTGCAGGTGTTTGCCCTTCCCCTGTCCGAGAATGTTCTGATGCGCAAGCCGAAGAATGAAGAGGAACGCAAACTTATCGAGGAAGCCCTGAGAAAGGCGCAGTTTGGCGACAAGCTGGACACTCTGGAAAAGGGCATTGACACCATGGTGACAAAGGAATTTGACGAAAACGGCATAGGTCTTTCGGGTGGCGAGGCGCAGAAAATCGCCATTGCAAGGGTGTTCGCACGAAAACCCGACATTGTTATCCTTGACGAACCTTCCGGCGCACTTGACCCCATTGCCGAGTACAATATGTACAAAAATATGCTTACCGCAGCCGAGGGCGAAACGGTCATTTTCATCAGCCACAGACTGTCCGCCACCCGTGACGCAGACCGAATTTATATGTTTGAAAACGGTACCGTCATTGAGGAGGGCAGCCACGAACAGCTTATGGAGTTAAACGGGAAATACGCCGAAATGTGGCGTGTTCAGGCGCAGAATTATCTTGCAGAGGGGGCGGCAGTATGAGCGAAAAAACAGAAAAGATAGGTATGAAGCGGCTTATCTCAAACGTTATGTATGTTATGAGATTTGCCTTTAAATACGACAGCAAAATGGCGGCTGCGTATATCGTAAGCATGTGCGCAAACACTGCTGCTTACACGGTAGTAAACACCTTCCTGCTGAAGGAGATAATCGACATTCTGATGGCGGGGGCGGATATTCTCAGCGTCGTAAAGGTGCTTGCGGTAATAGCTGTTGTGGACGCCGTAGGTCTTGCCGTTCATATCGGGCTGGAGAATTATTTCCACACACGTCAGGTAAGGGTCAACGGTGCAATTCAGCGGGAGCTTATGGAAAAGGCTCGCTTGATGGATCTCAAATACTATGACATTCCCGAATATTACGATGATTTCGTTATTGCCGCCGCACAGTCGGAAAGTATGGTATCGCTGGCAATAACAAGTGTGGGACGCATTACGGCAAACCTGTTGGCTATGCTTATTGCGGGAACGCTTATTATGACAATGAACCCTATTATCGCAATTTTCCCCGTAACAGGCTTTATTATCAACATCATCACCCGATTTATCATAACACGGCTGGAGTATCAATACAGCCTTGAAAAAGCGAAGATCGGGCGTAAGGCGGACTATTCAAAGCGAGTATTCTATCAGCCCGAATATGCGAAAGAAATTAAGCTGACAGGCATTGAGGAGGCACTGATGGAGCAGTATGACGAGGCTATCCGTGAGGAACGTAAGATGGCTCTCAAATACTCTCTGAAAATTCTGCCGCCCACACTTATTAACTGGATATGCACCTTTACCGTCTGTCAGTTTTTCGCCGTGCCCGTGTATCTTGCGTATCTGGCAATTGAAAAGCAGAGCATTGCTCTGGGAGATGTAGCGTCCCTGAAAAACGCTTCAAACAACATCAAAAGCCGTCTGGACGATATGAATTACGGCCTTGTGGACTTTCAGACGGTGGGACAGTATGCGGAGAAATTCCGCCGCTTTATGGACAATGAGGTGAATATCGAGGGCTGTGAGGGTGATGTTCCCGTCCCCGAAAATGACTGCACATTGGAGCTGAAAAACGTCAGCTTTAAGTATAAGGACAGTGAAAATTATGTTATCAGAAATGTAAATTTGACCGTCAAAAAGGGCGAAAAGCTTGCTCTTGTTGGCGAAAACGGTGCGGGAAAATCCACGCTTATTAAGCTGATAATGCGCCTTTATGACGTTACGGAAGGCGAGATTACCTTCGGCGGCGTTGACATTCGCAGGCTGAATACTCGGGAATACCGCCGAAAAATAGGCACGGTTTTCCAGGATTTTCAGATCTACGGTGCGGCACTTTCGGAGAATGTCAAGACGGATTTCGTTACCGAAAGCGACAGGAAAAGGATAACCGCCGCTCTCCAAAAGGCAGACCTTGGGAACAAGCTTGCAAAGCTGCCCAACGGCATTGACACGGAGCTGACAAAGGAGTTTTCCGAAAGCGGCACAATGCTTTCGGGCGGCGAGGCTCAGAAGGCGGCGATCGCCAGAATTTTTATGCGGGATACGCCCATTGCAATTCTGGACGAACCGTCCTCTGCACTTGACCCCATTGCGGAATATCGGCTGAACAGAAGCATGATGGAAAATGCGGAAAATCAGGCGGTTATCCTAATTTCCCACCGTCTTTCCACCACTAAGGACGCCGACAGGATAGTTCTTCTCGAACACGGTCATATCGCAGAAAGCGGGACCCATTCGGAGCTTCTTGAAAACGACGGAAGATATGCGGAAATGTGGAGGGTGCAGGCGGAGAAGTACTGCACTCAGATTTACGCTTGACGATATAATCGAAATTTGGCAGTCTGTTTCACGATAGCTTTGTAGGGGACGGGTTTCCCGTCCCGTT
>JAEDOB010000107.1 GCA_016302225.1 Oscillospiraceae bacterium
GACAAGTTCGGCGGAAATCTGGGCACCACAGGCTGCGTTTCCTTTATGTTCTCCGATAAGGGTATCGTTATCGTTGAAAATACGGGACTTGATGAAGATCAGGTCATGGAGGACGTTTTCGACGCAGGTGCTTCCGATTTCACAATGGACGAGGACAGCATCGAGATAGAAACCGAGCCGAGCGACGTAGGTGCTGTAAGAGAGGCTCTCACCGCTAAGGGCTACAACGTTCTTTCCGCTGAGGTCGAGAAGATACCCGCTACCTACACAACTCTCACCGATGAGGACGACATCAAGAAGATGGGGCTTCTCCTTGAGCATCTTGAGGACAATGACGACGTTCAGAACGTTTATCATAACTGGGATATGCCCGAGGAAGAGGACGAGGACTGATAAAACCACGCAGATACGTTGCTTACGGCAATTATGCGAATGACGGCTTTTGCAGAGTTATGTGAGCGGTGACATACATTATTGCTGTGATATGCGAGCTGCGGTTTTCTGAAAGTATATTGTATTTCGGAATATCGGCACTTCTTAGAAAATACTGATTAACGGGTGTTCCCCTGCCTTCGGCGGGGGAACACTCATTTTGATACGTCACTCGGGTGACAAGAAAAGTAGAATTGTCGAATAATCAGCAGACCCTTATTTTACGATTATCGCACAGAATAGGGAGTGCTTTTTATGATTATTTCCGATTCAGCTGGGGACGGTTTGTGTCCTTTGGCGATACCTTTCTGTAAACCATTTTTCATTGCTGAAGAAATGAGATGAAAATATGTCTGTTGACATTACTGCTAAAATTGGGGAAAATATATTTTCTGTTAATATAATTAAACAGCTATTGTGTGATTTTTTTGACTGCACAGTAAATACAGAAAGAATTGATACGAACAAATATAAATTTACTTGTTTTTATGAAAATGATGATATTATTTTGTTTTTTGTTGATAATTGCAAGTTCTGTTATTGGGATTCAATTATTTTAAATAAGGAATATCCATATCTGCAGAGCCTTATTTTTGATATTTCAAAATTTTCGGATCTAAATAGAAATTATGAAACAGTATTAAGATTCATAATTGAATTGCAAAAGACAAGAAATTGTGAAGTGCTTGTCACATCAAGTATCCATGACGAAATATGTTATATAAATATTGACTCAAAAGTAATATGGGCTAATAATATAGGTTATGTAAATTAATGGCGGTGCTGAGATAAATATATATTGTGATAATTAAGGAGATGACACTTTAATGGATAATTATAATAAATTGTTTTCGGAATACAATAATCAATTAAAAAAGATAGATTTCATTACTGCATTAAAAATCGGCTTGACGTTATGCGTTAATGACTTGCACCTTTTTTCGGATTATTTACATAGCAATAGTATTAATGATGATATTTTTTCTTGCTTTGAGTCTGCTGTTTTTCAGATTTCAAAAAAACTAAATTGCATTGAAAGAAGTTCATTTCAAACGGAATACAAAATATGTGAAGAGAAATTAAAAAGCTTTTGTGATGAAGATAATTTGCTTTATGACGAATGTGTAAATGTTTGCGCAGAAATACTTAATCTTCTGGAATTTACTATGGATCGTGATAATTCACATATATTGCGAATTATGAAATCTTATTTTGAAAACAAAGAAGCATTTATTCAAAAAAGCTATGAAAACAGCGATGAAATTATCGACAAATATATTGATAATATGATGCAGATAGATTTACGGTGGTTTTCTATTTAATTTTCAAAGAAACCCATAGTTTACAATAGCACATGCACAACTATATTCACATACGACCTTACAGACGGTCTGTCGGGAGTTGATATTGACGGAAATGCTGTGGCAGAATATAGCTGTACTCATAAATCCTTATGTCAGAAAGCACAGATATAGCGTTCATAATTTAGGAGAGTTCGGATATGAAATATGATGACTTAGTTAGTTTTATTTTGTCTTTTGGCAGGGAATTATTTTTAGAAGATGAAAATAATTTGATAATAAACAAATTATGCTCAATTGCTGATGCAAACGATATTCATTACTTATGGAGTAATTTTAATTCACCGCAATTTGTGGTACAGAACAAAATAAGCTGTAATCAAAATGAATACCATGGTATAATTGAAAAAGTATTTACCGAAGAAAATTACTTAATGATAATAGACAGCTGCTGTTTTGCTGATTGTGACAAACATGTTATATTACAATTATGCAGGAGCGATTTGATAGATATTTTAACACGTTTTTATTGGGAATTAGATGAAGTTTATATTTCAAATAATGATTTAGACTGGTTTATAGCTATAAATCATAATTTTGAAATGGTTTTATATTGTAAAAATAGTTCGTCGGATTATTATCGTGAAAAAATAATGTCGATTAATAAAACGCATAGCTAAACCGCATACAACCATATTTACATACGACCTTACGTGCAGTCTGACAAGAGCAGATTTCCATAAATCTATAATAATGCAGTCTAAAATCCCTTTCGCCCGAATATAATCTTCCAAAAAACGAAAGGCGTGATATTATGCACGAAAGATGTTACCCATTTGAACCGATAATTCTGCCGTATCAATATGATGAGCTTGAACCGTATATCGGTGAGGAAACTGTCAAAACTCATTATGAGAAGCATTACAAGGGCTACGTTTCCAAGCTGAATGAATGTGTGGAGAAAAATCCCGTTCTGCGGTGTATGGACATTGAGTCGCTGGCTAAGTCGGGAAACGAGGCTGTGAGATTTTATGCGGGCGGTGTTCTGAATCATGAGCAGTATTTTCTGGGGCTTTATCCTGTGGCTGACAGAGCGCATAAAGCGGAAAAAGTAAGGCGTCCGACCGAAGCACTCTACAATTTTGTCAGGGAATGCGGGGGAGCGGCGGCGTTGACGGAGAAATTTTCCGAAATGGCACGGAATTTCAAGGGCTCGGGCTACATTTGGGCGGTTTGCAGATGCGGGAAAACGGAGATAGTTTGCAGCGAGGGACAGGCGCATATCTGCGGAAAGATACTGTTTTGCTGCGACCTGTGGGAACACGCATATTATCTCGATTATCGCAGCGACAGGGAGAAATATGTGCGGGCTTGGGCTAGGCTTGCCATACCAAGTGCTTCCGTTTGACGGGATTTATTTGTTTTGATGATTGAAATTTGTGCAAAATGCTCAATTAATTATTTCGTCTTTGTATTGTTTGGGGGTTGAAAAATTTAACTATTTATGTTAAAATTATGATAGTTGCTGCGAAAGGAGATTGTCGGCGGTATGGGTCGGCATACATAATATAATGAGTGTAAAATTGGATATTACAGCAGTTGTCCCCGAGCTTTTGGACGAAATAATTTTTATGGATGATTCCCCTGCGCTGGAGGCGTTTGAGAACGAGCTTTCCGAAATAATAGCGGGAATGGCGGAGAAGTCCGAGTTTAAGGCGCTCCTTGAAGGCGTATCTCCCGACGAGATAATTGAAGCCTATCATAATGCGGTGATAAATTTACAGCGTTCCTATCTGCTTTGGTCTGAGTATGAGGCGAAGGAGCCCGGCGGAAAAAGGTGGGGTCTGGACGCTTCCGACCGTATCAACTACTGCAAGCTTTTTTATAAGGCGTTCGGCATTGTGCTAATTTCCCTGAACGGCAAGAAAAACAGCGTTGAGCTTTCTGCTGTCGGTGAACTGAAGGCAAAATTCATCGCTATGATAATCAAGGGCGGCGACCTGTACAACAAGCTGAAGGACTTTTTCAGAGGGTATATTTACGGCTGGCTGTTTAACTTCCTCACAGAACAGAAGCTGATGCCCGAATATGCGGAATTTATCGTGTCGCTGGCGGTCATGTCAGACAAGATACACGCTGCTCCCGAGGTGAAGGGCGAGATCATAAAAAAGCTGAAATCTATGCTGTCCAAGGGCAGATTCAAGTATATTAACGGCTATGTTCCCGTTGACCTTATTTCGGGTATCATTGCCGACAGATACGATCTCTCCAAGCTGAACGGTGATGACGCCGAAACTGCGCTTGCTCTTATCGAGCGTCAGGTCAGGGATAATTACGAGTGCAGCGAGGACGATGATACCGTTATTTACAATGTTACCGCTAACTTTATGACTACCGTCGGTTCTGCATATTCCGACTGCGGAAAATTTGCCGCCGAGGAATTTGAGAACGCTTTCGGCGGTGTGAGAACCTTCCTTGACGGCATTCGGGGAGATACGGGAAATATGACGGCTGACGAGGTGCGAAAGGCGGCTGAGCTTTGCTGCGAGGAGCTGGAGGACGAGTTCTATTCGTCGGCACACGTTTCCGCTCCCGAAACAGGTTTGAAGGCGGAAAGCAAGGGCTATCTCTATCCTGCTGTCTACAAGGACGGTTCGGAGTACTATTTTGCACCCTGTGTGAGATATGCGCTGTTTGCACGGTGTGACAAGGTGCTGTATACTCCCGTGGAGCAGTCCGATCTGCCTATTAGGTCGTTCCTGTTTATGAAGGACGAGATGAAGTTCAACTACTTCTATTACAGCATTAGAGAGCTGCTTGCCGACGGCGGTCAGATAAAGGCAGGCTCGGGCAGGGGATTCAGCGTCCGCAAGGATAAAATGGGTCTGCTTGAGGAGCTTAAACAGATAGATGAACAGCTCAAGGACTCCACCGAAGAGGACAGACGTATGAACAAGATAGGCAAGGCTCTGGAGCTGCTGTCCGGCAATAACAGTGCTGCCCGTTACGAAGAAGCTGCAGCTGAGTGCTTCTATGGCTCAAAGCTGTTTGAGAGCTACATAAAGTTCCGCACACATCAGCTGACCGACGATGCAGCCGAATCGGGCGTTGAGGCTCAGAAGAAGCTTATTGCTCAGCTGAACGGTATTAAACTTTAACATTTTGCCGCAGATTTTGGGAGGTAAAGGTGCCCCTCGGTCTGCGGCTTTATTTTGGTGAGAAAAGAGGTGCTTATATGCCGCCTTACAGACGGGGAAGATATGAACGGAATAATCCCGAATATGAGCCGAAAAAGCCGTCCGCATTTTCAAGGATTGTGGTTATTTTAATACTGCTGTTTTTTGGTGCGGTCATTGTTTACGGGGCTTATACGGGGATAATTGATGAGATTTTTGAGGGGATAAGAATAGAGCTTCCGAAGTAGCGGCTAAATTACCGCCTAAGGTGTCGAAGGGGATAGAAAGCTGACGGTTCATACTATCCTGCGGGGGAGGTTAGTGCCGTCGGTCACCAAGGCGGCGGTCAACTGAAAAACCGGCGGATTTATCAAGGTAAAATCTCCGAAAAGAAAAAAACGATAATTTTAACAAAAAAACTATTGCAAAATCCGACAAAATGTATTATAATGTATTTGTATGTTGCGCAGTACTCCAATTTTGCGCTTACATCTAAAATCTGAAAGGAGTTTGTAACTAATATGATCTATTCTCATGAGGTTGAAACTATGTGCCCCGTGAAGCAGGGCGTTGCTCACGGCGCTGCTCCGATCCCCGAAGAAGCAAAGTGGGTAAAGGCAAAGGAAATCAAGGACATTTCCGGTTTTACACACGGTATCGGCTGGTGCGCACCCCAGCAGGGTACTTGTAAGCTCACTCTCAACGTTAAGGAGGGCGTTATTCAGGAGGCTCTCGTTGAAACTATCGGCTGCTCCGGTATGACTCATTCCGCTGCTATGGCTGCTGAGATCCTTCCCGGCAGAACTGTTCTCGAGGCTCTGAACACTGACCTCGTTTGCGACGCTATCAACACAGCTATGAGAGAGCTTTTCCTCCAGATCGTTTACGGTCGTTCCCAGAGTGCTTTCTCCGAGGGCGGTCTTGTTGTAGGCGCAGGCCTTGAGGATCTCGGTAAGGGACTTCGTTCTCAGGTCGGTACTATGTACGGTACTCTCGCTAAGGGTCCCCGTTACCTCGAAATGACCGATGGCTACGTTACAGGCATTGCTCTGAACGAAGATGACGAGATCATCGGCTATCAGTTCGTAAACTTCGGCAAGATGATGGACTTCATCAAGGGCGGCGACGACGCTAACACCGCTTTTGAGAAGGCTAAGGGTCAGTACGGAAGAGTTGCTGACGCTGTTAAGATCATCGATCCCAGAAAGCAGTAATCTGATAAGGAGGTAAACTATAATGGCTTTATTTGAATCTTATGAAAGAAGAGAAAAGCAGATCCTTGCTGTTCTCGCTCAGTATGGCATTAACTCCATTGAGGAGGCTGCTGAGGTAACAAAGGCTAAGGGCCTTGATATCTACAAGCTGGTTGAAAGCATTCAGCCTATCTGCTTTGAAAATGCAAAGTGGGCTTACACCGTAGGCTGCGCTATCGCTATCAAGAAGGGCTGCACAAGAGCTGCCGACGCTGCTGCTGCTATCGGTGAGGGACTTCAGGCTTTCTGTATCCCCGGTTCCGTTGCAGATCAGCGTAAGGTTGGTCTTGGTCACGGTAACCTTGGTAAGATGCTTCTCGAGGAAGAAACAAAGTGCTTTGCATTCCTGGCAGGTCACGAGTCCTTCGCTGCTGCTGAGGGTGCTATCGGTATCGCAGAGAAGGCTAACAGAGTTCGTAAGGAACCTCTGAGAGTTATCCTTAACGGTCTTGGTAAGGACGCTGCTCAGATCATCGCTCGTATCAACGGTTTTACATACGTTGAAACCGAGATGGATTACTACACAGGCGAAGTCAAGGAAGTATTCCGCAAGGCTTACTCCACCGGTCTTCGTTCCAAGGTAAACTGCTACGGTGCTAACGACGTAACAGAGGGCGTTGCTATCATGTGGAAGGAAGGCGTTGACGTTTCCATCACAGGTAACTCCACTAACCCCACTCGTTTCCAGCACCCCGTTGCAGGCACATACAAGAAGGAATGTGTTGAAAAGGGCAAGAAGTACTTCTCCGTTGCTTCCGGCGGCGGCACAGGACGTACTCTCCACCCCGATAACATGGCTGCAGGTCCTGCTTCCTACGGTATGACCGATACTATGGGAAGAATGCACTCCGATGCTCAGTTTGCAGGTTCTTCTTCCGTTCCTGCTCACGTTGAGATGATGGGTCTGATCGGTATGGGCAACAATCCTATGGTTGGTGCTACTGTTGCTTGTGCGGTTGCGGTTGAGGAAGCTATGAAGGCTTAATCAAACGACGTAGATACGACGTTTATAGACTATAACGAAT
>JAEDOB010000108.1 GCA_016302225.1 Oscillospiraceae bacterium
AGCGGGCTTCGGTTCTGACCTTGGTGCGGAGAAGTTTTTCGACATAAAGTGCCGTTTTGCGGGACTGAAACCCGACTGCGTTGTGCTGGTTGCTACTATCCGTGCGCTGAAATACAACGGCGGCGTTCCCAAGCCCGAGCTTAATTCGGAAAATACCGAAGCTCTGAAAAAGGGCATTGTAAATCTGAAAACACATATCGAAAATATGCAGAAATTCGGTCTGCCCGTTGTGGTTGCTATTAACCGTTTTCATACCGATACGGACGCCGAGATTGAGATAATCAAGGATTTCTGTGCAGAAATGGGCGTTGAGGTGTCCCTTGCGGAGATATTCGCAAAGGGCGGCGAGGGCGGAACAGATCTTGCGGAGAAGGTTTGCAAGACCATTGAAAATATTCCCTCAAACTTCAAGCCTATTTACGATGAAAAGCTGCCTATCAAGGAAAAGCTTGAAACTATTGCCCGTGAGATTTACCGTGCAGACGGCGTAGTGTACACAACTCAGGCGGAGAAGGCAATTGCCGAGATCGAGCGTCTGGGCTATGGTGATACGCCCGTTTGCGTGGCTAAGACACAGTATTCCCTGTCCGACGACCCCACCAAGCTGGGTAAGCCCGAGGGCTTCAAGATAACCGTCCGTGATGTTAAGCTGTCCGCAGGCGCAGGCTTTGTAGTCGCTCTTACGGGAGATATTATGACCATGCCCGGACTTCCCAAGGCACCCGCCGCTATGAAGATAGACTGTGATGAAAACGGGGAAATTTCGGGACTTTTCTGATATGTAATGTATCGTTAATAATTAAAATAGCTTCGCAAAGTCTTGAATTTTGGGCTTTGCGAAGCTTTTATTTGGTATACGAGATTTTTTTCTTTACAAAAGAGATCAACCGTTCAAATATGATAGCTGTTATAATTGCAAAACAAGCAATGGGAACGGAACACGCAAGCAGAATGATCATTATAAGTGAGATCATAAAAGAATTTGCTGTGATAAATGAAAATGCTGCGGAAATAATCGCCATAACACCGCCAAACTGCATAAATCTGATTTTGATGCTGCTATAACCTGTCATTCGTTTCAGTATGGGATATGAAAAATAACATATTGCTGCGGCAGGCAGGCTCATAATAAAGCTTTGCAGCATATATTCAAAAGGTCGGTCGGATCTGTTAATAAAGCTGAGATCTTCATTGCAATATCCCAGAAAAATATACATCAGAAGAAAGCACAGTTCAACAACAGCTATGCTGATTTTTTTCATTCCCGCAGGTTCGGTATTGTATTCACATTGTTTAATATCAAGAAGTGTTTGAAGTTCTTGGTCGGAAAGATTTTTGATCTTGTTCTTAGACAGCAGCTCAATGGTTTTCTCTGTTTCGCAAAAGGTAAGGCAGAGCTTTTCCGATTTGTCCTCGGGGGCGGCAAACACGGTTCGGCGTGCGTTTTCTTCATCTTTTTTTAGGCGGATAAGCTCGGGGAATTCCGCCGACAGCTTATCAAGAAGCTCGGTGTAAACGCTTTTGTCGGCATTGTCGGAAAGTCGGTAGGAGAATTTGTACATAAGGTGTACCTCTATTAAATCGGGTCGCAGCTGTCCGACTGCATAACCGACGGTTTTTCTATCAGACTGTTCCGCTTTAATCCCAGAAAACCTAAGGCTGCAAAAATAAGTGCGGGCAGCAGGGAAATGACCATGGGTGCAACGCTCGTATAATACCATTTGCTTTCATACACCAGGAAGATGGGGAGCAGATTTGCTATGCCGTGTGAGATAGAACAGGGGAAAAGAGAGCCGCTTTTCTTGAACATATATACCATAAACAGCTGAAGAAAAATATTCGACAGCATAAGTTCGATAAACGAAACGATCGGGTACTCCATAAAAAACAGGATACCAATATGCCATACGGCTCTGATAGTTCCGAGGGCGGCGCAGGCGGGTATCGTGCCCATCACCTTTTCCAATCTCGGGAAAAGATAGCCTATCCAGCCCAGTTCCTCGCCCAGACATTCGATAAGGCAGGCTGTTCCGATAAGCATTGAAAGAGCCACTTCCTTTATCTGCGGAATGGTAAAGGTGGTGGAAACGTCCTCGGAAAAAATCAGCAGCATTAGCGGGTCGGCAAGATACGTCAGAGCCGTTGTTCCGAAAATGGAAAGGAGATACATCTTCCAACCCTTTTTAATGTTAAACGCTATCCCGAGATTATTCCAGCCTTCCTTTGTTACCTTTGTGATGATCAGTGCTAAAGCCGCAGGTAAAAATCCTGCAAGCATAACAAACATCATAGAGTTGTCCGAGGTCTGATTGGAATAGCCTTGATACCACAGTATATTCGAGATGATTAAGCAAGGTATCAAGAACACGATTATTTGTTTCCAAATGCTGCTTTTTTTCATATTGTGTCCCTCTTTTTCGAAAATTTTCTTTATATTTTATTATAAATCATTATAATAAAAATGTCAAGACGCAAAAAAGGACTGCCTGAAGGGGCGACCCCTTTGTCAATTCGTTCGATAAACAGCGAAATGAACAAAGTTTGTCGCTCGGTACCGATAAAACCTTCATATCGGTACTACCCTAGAAAAGCAGTCCTTTGCAGTTAAAAAAACACGGGAAATTATTCTTCGATTTTCGCAACGGAAACCGTCAGCGCATTGTCAACAAAATCTACCGTAAGAGTTGAGTAAGGCTCAATGTCCTCGGCGATTATCTTTCGTGCAATAAGCGTTTCAACCTTGCTCTGAATAAATCTCTTGAGCGGTCTTGCGCCGAATACGGGGTCGTAGCCCTCGTCGATAATGTAATTCTTTGCCGCTTCAGTTACATTGACGGAAAGCTGTCTGTCCTCCAGACGGTTGCTGAGATGTGCCAGCATAATATCCACGATCTGACCGATGTCCGACTTGGAAAGGGGCTTGTAAAGCACTATCTCGTCCAGACGGTTCAGGAACTCGGGACGGAACTGCTCGTGCAGCAGCTCGTTTACCTCCTCCTCGGCTTCTTCGGAGATGGTGTTGTCCTCGGTAATGCCGTTCAGAATAGCGGAGGAACCGAGATTTGAAGTGAGGATAATGATAGTGTTCTTGAAATCCACCTTGCGTCCCTGAGAATCGGTAATGTGACCGTCATCAAGCACCTGTAAGAGAATGTTGAACACGTCGGGGTGCGCCTTTTCGACCTCATCGAACAGCACAACGGAATAAGGTCTGCGGCGAACTGCTTCGGTCAGCTGACCGCCTTCCTCGTAGCCCACATATCCCGGAGGTGCTCCAATCAGACGGCTTACGGAGAATTTCTCCATATATTCCGTCATATCAATGCGGACAATGTTCTTTTCATCGTCAAAGAGAGCTTCCGCAAGTGCCTTTGCAAGCTCGGTTTTTCCGACACCTGTGGGACCTAAGAACATAAAGGAACCTATGGGTCTGTTGGGGTCCTGAATTCCCGCTCTTGAACGGAGGATAGCTTCGCTGACCTTGAGAACGGCTTCGTCCTGACCGATAACACGCTTGTGGAGAATGTTCTCCATATTCAGCAGCTTTTCACGCTCGCCCTCCATCAGCTTTGCAACGGGAATGCCCGTCCAGCGGCTGATGATACGTGTGATCTCCTCATCGGTCACCTTGTCACGGAGGAGAGTGTTCTTTTTGCCGTTATGCTCCTCGTCCTCGGCTTCGTCAAGCTCCTTCTGGAGAGCGGGGAGCTTGCCGTATTTCAGCTCGGCAGCCTTGTTAAGGTCGTAATTGCGTTCTGCGGCGGCAATTTCGCCGTTTATCCTTTCGATTTCCTCACGAAGCTTCTGAACCTTGCCGATGGACGCCTTTTCATTTTCCCAGCGGGCTTTCATCTCGGCAAATTCCGCACGCATTTCCGCAAGCTCCTTCTGAATTTCTTCAAGGTGCTCCTTGGAAAGCTTGTCGTCCTCTTTTTTCAGAGCAGTTTCCTCAATTTCGTGACGCATTATCTTTCGGGAAATTTCATCAAGCTCGGTGGGCATTGAATTCATCTCGGTGCGGATAAGCGCACAGGCTTCGTCCACAAGGTCTATCGCCTTATCGGGGAGAAATCTGTCGGTAATATAACGGTTTGAAAGGGTAGCGGCGGTAATAAGCGCAGAATCCTGTATTTTTACGCCGTGGAAAACCTCGTAACGCTCTTTCAGACCTCTTAAAATGGAGATAGTGTCCTCAACATTCGGCTCGGGCACCATAACGGGCTGGAAACGTCTTTCGAGAGCCTTGTCCTTTTCGATGTACTGACGGTACTCGTTCAGAGTTGTCGCACCGATACAATGCAGCTCGCCCCTTGCCAGCATAGGCTTTAACAGGTTGCCTGCGTCCATTGCGCCGTCGCCCTTGCCTGCGCCGACAATTGTGTGAATTTCATCAATAAAGAGGAGAATTTCGCCGTTTGCCTTTTTCAGCTCGTTCAGAACGGCTTTCAGACGTTCCTCAAATTCGCCCTTGTACTTTGCACCTGCAACCAGAGCACCCATATCAAGAGAGAAAATTTTCTTATCCTTAAGATTGTTGGGGACATCTCCTCTGACAATTCTCAGAGCAAGTCCCTCGGCAATGGCGGTCTTACCGACGCCGGGTTCACCGATAAGCACGGGGTTGTTCTTCGTCTTACGGGACAGAATGCGGATAACGTTTCTTATTTCGGTATCACGTCCGATAACCGGGTCAAGCTTGTTAGCCCTTGCCAGACCGACCAGCTCCTGACCGTACTTTTTCAGCGCATCGTAGGTTTCCTCGGGAGAATCGGTGGTGACACGCTGACCGCCTCTGACTTCTGAAAGTGCCTTTAAGAAGCCGTCCTTGTCAATGGCAAAGTTTTTGAACAGCTTGGCGGTTTCCTTGTTGGGAGCTTCCAGAAGTCCGAGGAAAAGGTGCTCGACGGAGATATACTCGTCGGACATACGCTTTGCAGTTTCCTCCGCCTTTTGCAATGCTCTGTCAACGTCCTGAGTGACATAAACGGTGTCGGGCTTGCGTCCGCTGCCCGTTACACGGGGAATGTTTGACAGGGACGCTTCAACGGCATTTTCAAAGCCCGAAATGTCAACGCCCATTTTCGTCAGCAGCTGGGGGATAAGTCCGCCGTCCTGCTTCATCATGGCATAGAGAATGTGCTGCTGCTCAATGTTCATATTCTGATATTCCACAGCGACAGACTGAGCGTTCTGCACTATCTCGATGGATTTTTTGGTTAAATTCTGCATATTCATATTTATTCTTCCTTTCCGTTATTGAGGTTAAGGAGTATTTCGCTGCATTCTTCCTCGGGAAGTCCGAAGAATTCCTTTATGGATTCGTCAAAATGTCTTACATAGGCTGTCACAAGTGCTGCGGTATCGCTTTCGGACATACTTCTGTAATCGCCGTAAATTCGGAAATTTCCCACATACTTTGCGTCCTCGATAACATAGCCCTCCTCGTGAACGCCCTCCGATTCTCCGTTTCCGAGAACGGTCGCCCAGACGTAGTAAAAGCCGCTGACCTTGTTCCTCAGAAGCTTGTTCTGCGTTCTGAGGGCTGCCTCCATGCGCCCGAGAATGCTGTCCCCGTCGGGGGTAAGGGTGACGGTGTAGCGCAGAGTGGGGTTATACTTGTAATTGAGTGCGCTTCGCAGAGAGAGAATATTTGCCGAACCGCCTTCGCAGACCCTAATATCACTGTCCGCTTCAAGCTGTCTGCCCACTATCCCGAACACCTCGCCTGTATGACATTCGGGAGTTTTGAGGGACAGATAATCCGCAAGAATTTGGTTTATCAAGGCTGAGCGGGAGGTTTTCAGGCTGTACGCCGCCTTGTCGATACCTTTTACAACCTCGTCCATAAGGATAAGGCTGTAAAGACTTTTATTCATCGGAATTTTCCCTCCTTTGTGATTATGATTATATCACGCTTTATATAATTTGTCAAGAGGTTTATATAAATTTCTTTGCAAAATCTATTTCGGGTTGAATTCTTCAAAATAATGGGATATAATACTATTATAAAGGAAAGGTGAGGAAAGCATATGAACGAACAGATAAAAAAGGTATCCGATTCCGCAACGGAGCAATGCTACATTGTAATGCCCAAGGACGCCAACGGAAACGGCAGACTTTTTGGCGGCAGGCTGCTTGAATGGATGGACTTAGCCGCAGCCATAACCGCCAGACGTCACGCAGGCAGGGAAGTGACCACTGCCGCCATTGACAGCATCAGCTTTAAAGCACCCGCACACGTTGGTGACACGGTAGTTATCGGCGCACGGGTGACATATGTGGGACGCACTTCAATGGAGATTCGCACCGAAGCATATGTGGAAAGCCTTGACGGGGAGCGTTCACTTATCAACACGGCTTACTTTATTCTTATCGCACTTGACAAAAACGAAAAGCCCTGTCCCGTACCAAGGATAATCCCCGAAACCGAACAGGAACGTGCCGATTATAACGCAGCCGCCGAACGCAAACAGCAGAGAAAGAAATCTACCTAACAACTGTTAGGCAAAATCACAAAAATCAATGCCGTCGGTTTTGCAGTTGAAACCGACGGCAAATTCTACTTTATATTTAACACTTAGCTGTTGACCTTTGCTATTATTTCCGCCAGCCTTGCGGGAATGTCAATATGCTGAGGACAATGCTCTGCGCATTTGCCGCAGGAAACGCATTGGTCGGGAGCACATTTATCCTTGCGGAGCTGATTGAATTCATCGCACAGATGCCATTTGTCAAGACTCTTTGCATAGTCGTTCCATTTAACAAACGCCTTTGGAATGTCAACACCCATGGGGCAGTCCATACAATATCGGCAGCTCGTGCAGGGGACAGCCATGCTTTTGCTGTAAACCTTTGCTGCCTTGAAAAGCATTTCGTTTTCGTCATCGGTAAGCACCTTGAAATCGGTTGTTGTGGAGATATTGTCCCGAAGCTGCTCCATATTGGACATACCGCTGAGGACGGTCAGCACGCCTTCCTTTGAAGCCGCAAAACGGATAGCCCATGAAGCAATGGAATTGTTCGGCTCGGCTGCTTTGAGAATTGTGTTGGCTTCATCGCCCAGATCGGCAAGTGCGCCGCCTCTGACGGGTTCCATTACAATGGCGGGAATGCCCTTGCTTTCGAGAATTTCATACTGACGCTTTGCATTCTGATAGTCCCAGTCGAA
>JAEDOB010000109.1 GCA_016302225.1 Oscillospiraceae bacterium
AAAGTTCTTTTAAAGCCTGGATGCTCTTTCATAGGAATTAAATCACAAATAAACTTGAACCACAAGATATATTCGCTTTTAGTATGCAATACACAAGCTCCTTTGCAAAAGCCATCGGTTGTGTTTATAACATTTCCACAAGTACATTTAAACTTCATGTTGAATCAGCTCCTTTATTTCAGTTTATATCCCCATAGATTGTCCATATTTCAATTGACAACAAGGGACTGCCGCAGCAGCCCCGCTCTGTTTTCAATTTCCTCTTACAGCCAAATAAATATCCGATTTCCCCGCCCTAAGAGCTTTAAGTATCTCCGAGGTTTCAATATCCACACGAGCAGCACCTTCCACAAGCCTTGCGGTCATAAAAAATCTGTCCGTTTCAATAAGACCCTTTTCCTCGAAAATGTCAATGCAGACCATAAATTTGCAGAAATTCATACTGTCATCGGAAACGGCGGAATAAATGTTATCAAACGGCAGAAACTCCTTTTTCACCGCCTTGTAGACCTTCACAAGCTCTGCCCTTTCGGGAGCTATCCTTGCCATCAGCGCAGGCGAAACGGCTTCTCCCCTTCTGAGTGCTTCGTAGGTGTCCTTTGCCGCAAAATATTTCTGCTGGGAAACTCCGCATTTTCTGCATTCGTTTATCCTGACATTCACAGATGTCCTGCCGTTGTATGTATTCAGTTCGGGATATACCAGCATATCCATCATATCCCCCGCCGAGTAACCGAATTTGTCCGTCGCCTGACCGAACATCAGCCCGCTGACGGTCACCCCGCCGTAATCCAGACTAAGCTTCGTATGCTTGCCCTCGGAAAGTGCCTGAACAGCATTTATCTTCGCCCCGTGCATCAGGAACATTGGACGGGGATTTCCCGCTCCGAACGGCTCCAGAACCGACAGCGAACCTACCTCCTCCACCGAAAGGTCATCGGGCAGAAGTGCCTTATCCGCCTGAGAAACAGAGTTTATCTCACCGCAGCTCTCCGCCGCAAATTTCTGCAAAAGCTCGGTAAACTCCCCCACCTTTTCGGGCAGCAGCGAAAAACCTCCCGCACCGCTGTGTCCGCCGAATTTGGTCAGCACGGACGAACAGTAAGAAAGCGCCTCGAAAACGTGAAATCCCTCGGGAGCTCTTGCTGAACCCCTCGCTTCGCCGTTTTCCTCGGATATGATGAAGGTAGGCTTTCCCGTCCGCTCCATAACTCTCGCCGCCGCAATGCCGATAACGCCGTGATGCCAGCCCTTTCCGTAAAACACCGAAACACGCCTGTCCGCAATAAACGGGTCAGCCTTGACAGCTGCGGAGATTTCCGACATTATCCCCTTTTCGGTTTCCTGACGGGTTTTGTTATACCCGCAGAGAATGTCCGCCAGCAGCTTTGCTTCTTCCTCGTCCTCGGTAAGCAGCAGCCGAACCGCATCGGTGGCAGAACCAAATCTTCCCGCCGCATTTATCCTGGGCGCAAGGGTGAAGGCAAGCCCCGTTGAGGTGTAAGGCGGCTTCATTCCCGACGCTTCTATAAGTGCTTTCAGACCGATATTTGCCGTATTTTCCAGATAATGAAGTCCCGCAGAAACGATGTATCTGTTCTCACCCCGAAGCGGCACAACGTCCGCAACGGTGGCAATAGCGGCAAGGTCGGAGAACTGCTCCATAGCCGCCGTGTGATCTCCGTCCTCCATAGCGGCGATTAGCTTCAAAACCAGCCCGCAGCCGCATAAGTCCTTAAAACGGGACAGGTCGTCCGCACGGTGAAGGTCAACAACAGCCTCAGCACGGGGCAGCTTTTCCGACGGCTGATGATGGTCGGTGACAATAAGGCGCATTCCCAGCTCGTAAACAAGGTCAGCCTCGGCAATTGCTGAAATTCCGTTATCTACCGTAATAATAAGCTCCGTGCCCCGCTCATGCAGCTTTCGGATATTGTCGGCATTCAGACCGTAGCCCTCCGCCCTTTCGTTGATAAAAAAGGACACGTTCGCACCCAGACATTCAAGATAAGAGTAAAGCGCAGCAGTCGCCGTGATGCCGTCGCAGTCATAATCTCCGTAAATGCAAATATTTGTCATATTGTCAACAGCTTCGGTAATAAGCTGCGCCGCCTTGTCCATATCCTGCGCAGTAAACGGGTCGGAAGGCTCACTGTTTGAAAAGAAAGCCGCCGCTTCGTCATAGCCGCCTATCCCCCTTGCAGACAGCACGTCCGCACACAGCTTTGAAAGCCCGCCCTTTATCATAAGCTCGTCGGAAACCGCTTTTACGGGCTTCCCTATTTTCCATTTGTGCATAGCAATTCTCCAGTTTTCAAATTTAGTATAATATGATTATACCATTTTCCGACAAATTTTTCAAGTGAAATTTCTGTATAATATGTATCGGTAAACGACAAAAATTATTTTACTTTGAGCGTAATTTGAGTTAGGTATATATATCAAAGAGAAAGCAGAAAATCCGTAAGCTCGGCGATGTTATTCACTACCATATCCGCATGAATATCCTCGGAAATATCCGAACCTCGGAAATTGTTGAGAACGGCGAAAATCCCCATTTTCTGCGGAATTTCCGTGTCCCATACGGGATTGTCCCCGACCATAACGGCTTCTTCGGGAGAAACTTTCAGACGGTCAAGTGCAAGCCGAAATATCCGCTCATGGGGCTTGGAAAATCCCACTTCGGTGTCAATCAAAATCTCGTCAAAAAGCGGTGCCAGCCCAAAACGCTCTATCTTTTCCCGCTGACCTTCCGAACTGCCGTTGGTGATAATCGCCGTTTTAATCCCAACATTTTTCAGCCTTTTCACAGCGTCATATGCGCCGTCGAACAGGCATATCATTTCCTTTTGCAGGGACGTGTAGCTGTCCGCCGTTTCGATGATTTTTTCCCTGTCCGAAAATCCCAAACGCTCCATTGCAAGCAGCAGGACTTCCCGCCTTGCCTCGGTGAGATGCTCCCGTCCCCACTTGTGACGTGCGGGGTCTGACCAGTAGCTGTGCTTCACATTGTCAACCGCTTCAAGCATTTCCTCCGCCGAAAATGACGTTTTGTTTTCCTCGGTAAATTTGGCGCAGATGACCTTCCACGCCTTCTCCGATGCGCCGTCGTAGGAGATGATAGTGTCGTCTAAGTCGAACATTACCGCTTTCGGGCGTTTGGTTATTGAGTTTATTTTCATTTGCTTTCCTCCGTTCGGACAGTTCAAAAAATCAGCGGACAATTTTACTGATTTCCCTCAACAACAATGACAGAGGTATGCTTCAATGCTTCCTTTACCCATTTTATAAATTCCTCAAAAAACTTCTTTTCATCATCATTAAGGCTTTCAATGTCCTGTTCGATCTCATAAATAAGCTTGTCCCAATCCGCCTTCTCGATAAAATTTGTAAAGCAAACATCAAAAATAGGGTTGGGTGTTCCGTCAGATGTGTACCTAGTCGGAAATACTTTATTGAAATAATCAAGAAGCAGCTCGTAATCCTGCTTATATATACGGAGTGGTCTGCAATAACAATGCCATTCTTCCCATTTTGGATCCCAATCATAGTCATCGGAGATCTTTAAAGGGTTAAAATCCAATAGTATCTTTTCGCTTTTCGGTGCGTATAATCGCAGCTCAGTATACACTTGTTTTTCATATTCGTTCGGGTTTAGCCAAATAATTTCGTTCATTTTTGTTACCTCCGATATGCTGATTTCAATAGGTCAAAAAGTCAATGGGCAAAATTGCGGAATATTCAATTTTTCCCAATTGTCAGCATTTTTCATAGTAATTATATTTTGTCAATTCACCGTCAAATGGGAAGTTTATCAATGTGGAATGTGAAAAGTGGAAAGTGGAATTATTGTGCTGTCTGCTGCAAAAGAGTTAATATTAATCGGCTCAGCCGACACCATAAATTTCACTTTTCACTTTACACTTTTCACATTTAAAAGACAACTTCCAATTTGTAAAGCTAACGTCCTGTATTATATATGTGATTATACCACATTCATATGAACAAATCAACATTCCCCGCCGATTATCCCGAATATGCGCACAAGGCTGTTTTCCGCCGCACGACGGACATATCCGCTGCCGAAAAGTCCGCTGCATTTTGCGGAAATATCCGCTTTTACATAACGCCTTTCGGTTTCGTCTGTTTCAGAAAAGCGGGCTTTCAGCTTTTCTATCTCTTTTCGGTCAAAAGGCGAAAAAATATCCCCGCCGCTTACCGTCTGCCAGAGGATATTTTCGCAGAATATGCCGCAGATATTGTCAAACAGCTCGTAATATCTCAGCCCGCAGCCAGCCGCATAGCTTTTCAGCACGGGAATAATTTTCTCCTCGCCGAACTGACGGCAAAAACAGTTTTCCGCATAAAGCCGACGGTAATATTCCCGCATATACCACGCTCCCGATATGTCCGTTAAATCGGACAGAAGCGGATAATCAATGGACGTGAAAATATTCTCGCAGTCAAACCGTATCTGCTTGTTTGCCGCCAGAAATTCGCCGAACGCCTTCTCGCACACAAACCGATAGGACGGCGTTTCCACATTAAGCCTTGTGTTAAAAGTCATTCGGGACAGCCTTTCGCCCTCGCCGATTATCTCCGAAAGCACCCCGCAGCCCTTCATATAAATATCGTGAAATTTCTCGGAAACAAGTGCCGCCGCAGCCGCCCCGTCCCCCACAGACAGCAGATAGGAATCCGCCGTGTACAGTACGGAAAACATTATCATCTCCCCGTTTTCCTCCGACACGGAGCCACTCTCCCGCCTTGTGAACTGCCCGCACAGCTCCGCAAATTCCGCACCTATCTCCGCTTTCAGATTTGCAAGCCGTTTCTCGGGAACGGCACCGCTTTCCATCAGCGACAGGACGTATTTCCCGGGGAGCCTGTTTATCCCCACAGTGTTAAGCTCAGTCATCATACACATCACTCCATCTGAAATCCGCAGCCATATCATCGACCTCACGGTCAACGCCGTTTAGCCGTATCATATTGCAAAGGCTGTCCATATCCCGTGAAACAAGCAGTTCCATAGTCCCCTCCGACTGATGCTCGAACAGTTCAAACATAGCGTCGATAAGCTCGTCATCGGTGAGATCGTCGCCGCATTCCTCCTTGGCGGAATAGAACGCTTCAACCAGAAGGCAAAGCGTTTCGCCGAAGCTTTCGCTGTCCACATAGCTGCTTTCGGCAAATTTCTCCGCCAGCTTAACCGCCGCCGATTTTCCGAAGCAGATACGGCGGTTTTCGGAAATGCAGCTTTTTTCCGTCAACGCTATCTCACGGGCTGCCTTTTCCGTCAGGCGAATGCCGTATTCTGCGGCTTTTTCGGACACTTCCATTATCTGTCCCACCGTATCACCCGAATTGTCATTCAGCAGTTTCAACATATTGCTCATAAATGCCATCTCCTTTTTGTTAAATATCACTATTGACATTCTGCTAAGAATGTGGTATGATATGCTTGTAAAGGTGTATGTGTATCAATGAACAACTATTGACACATAACCATAATACCACGTTTTTTCTCTCTTGTCAATAGGCAGGAGATTTTTTATTTTTGGGGGAACGAAAAATATGAACATCAAAAAGGTACGCTTTATTGAACCGGGAAATCCGCCTTACAGACCATCATTCAAAAATCTCTATGTCTATGACAAATTTATCCGCACGCCGTCGGTGGGGCTGCTGACCCTTGCGACTATCGCAAAACGGGAAGTTGACGACACATATATGTACAGCGAATCCATCTCAAAGATAAAGTGGGACGATGTTCTGGACGCCGACATTGTCTTTATCGGCATATTCACATTCAGCGCAAACAGGGGCTATGAGCTTGCCGAATACATAAGGAAAAATTCAAAGGCAAAGGTCGTTATGGGCGGACTGCACGCTTCTATGAACTATACCGAAGCGGTCAAATACTGCGACTATGTGCTGCTTGGCGAGGGCGATGAGTCCGTCGTAGAGCTTATACGCACTCTTCGGGACGACAAGCCCCTTGATTTCCCGGGACTTGCATATCTCAAAAACGGCGAATGTGTCACAACGGGAGAACGTGTCCCCCCGCATGATATTGACACTATCCCCGACAGAAACCTGCTCTACCGCTATCGGGAAATGGCAGGGCACAACACTATCTGGGGACAGGTGCATGCGTCCAGAGGCTGTCCACATAACTGCGACTACTGCGCCCTTGTCCGTCATTTCGGCAGAAAGGTGCGCACACGTTCGGTGGAAAATGTGCTTGAGGATATACGAAGCTGCATCAAATTTCACGACGAAGGTCATCACAGACTGTTTAAGCTGCTGTGGATAACCGACGATAACTTTTTTGCCGACCGTGATTGGGCAATTTCCGTGCTGAAAGCTATAATCGACAGCGACATTGATTATCATTTTACCATTCAGGCAAGGTATGAAGTAGGCTTTGATGATGAAATGCTGGAGCTGCTGAAAAAGGCAGGCTTTGAGGAGCTGGCACTGGGCATTGAATTTCTGGAGGACACGGCGTTTGAGCAGTATCACAAGAAAAGTACATATCAGGAAATACTGCGTTCGGTTAAAAATATCCAGCGTCACGGAATGAGGACACGAGGTCTGTTCATTGTGGGTGCGGACAATCACGAGATAGGCGTCGGAAAACGGCTTGCGGAGTTTGTTATCGAAAACAACATACAGGGTGTGCTTATACAGTCGATGTACTTCGTTCCGGGAACGCCCGTCTACGACACCCACAAGGACAAGCTTATCGACAGCGACTGGTCGAAATGTATCGGAAATGTAGTGCATTATCCCGAAAAAATATCTCCCTACGACCTGCAAAAGGAAATAATCACCGCCAGCCGAATGATATATTCAAGAAAGCGTCTGCTTGACGCAATTCTGCACAAGCGTGGCTCGGAACGGCTGCTTTTTGTGGGAGAATATTTTTGGCAGAAAAGCGTTCGTGCGGATCTGAAAAAGGAACTTCCCCGACTGAAAGCTGCCTGCGAAAAGAAAGGTATTCCCATTAAAAATCCGTAAAAATAAAAGCAAAGGGTGTTCCCCTGTTTCGGCAGAGGAACACCCTTTTGCTCTATATTTTCACTTTCCACTCTCCACTTTACACACTTAATTCAGCACTAACAGAAGCATCTTCCTTCGGGAATTTCCTCCGCATAAAC
>JAEDOB010000110.1 GCA_016302225.1 Oscillospiraceae bacterium
GAGAAGGACATGGTCATATATTCCTTGCTTGTGTAATTCTTTTCGGACATCTGCTTGAAGAAGGAAACGTTGCCCGTACCGTTAAGAGTATTTACGATAACATCGGGCTGTGCAGCTTCGATCTTGGAGATGATAGCGGCAAAATCCGTCTGGTCCATATCGGCATATTCTTCGCCGACAACTTCAAGTCCCGCAGCCTTTACCTGTGCATTGATTATCATATTTGCTGTTCTGGGGAATACATAGTCCGAACCCAGCAGGAAGAACTTTTTATATCCCTTGTCGATAAGATATTCGATAGCGGGAACGATCTGCTGATTGGGTGCAGCACCCGTATATACGATGTTTGGGGACGCCTCCATTCCCTCATACTGAACGGGATACCAAAGGAGTGAACCGTAATCCTCAACAATGGGCTTTACTGCCTTTCTGGAAGAGGAAGTCCAGCAGCCGAAAATCGTTGCGACCTTTTCGCTGTCAATGAGCTTTTCAGCCTTTGTTGCAAATGTGGAAGGCTCGGAGGCACCGTCCTCCTCAACGAAAACTATCTGCTTGCCAAGCACGCCGCCCGCCGCATTTATCTCGGAAATAGCAAGCTTTTCCGCATCGCTTACAGCCTTTTCGCTGATAGCCATGGAGCCTGTCAGGGAGTGGAGAAGTCCTACCTTTACGGTGTCATCTCCCGACGATGCAGCCGCTGTCGTTCCCTCGGAAGAAGCACTGCCGCCGCCCGAATTTCCGCCGCCGCAGCCTGTAAGTGACATCATCATTGCCGCCGCTGCAGCAAGTGCCGCAGCCTTTGTTAATTCTAGCTTTCTCATAAATCTTTCCTCCATTTTTAAATAAAAAAAGTCGGTTACGGAACATTTACCGTTCCATAGCCGACCTCTTTGTCGAAAATATTATTCCTGAAGAATACCCATCTGGCGAAGTGCCTTTTCGTTTTCTTCCGTGCCCTTTTTTTCAAGGATATCATCGCCAAGCTTGATTTTCAGATACTCGATAATAAGCTCTGCGCATTTGTCCCTGCCTATTCGGGCACTGTTCAGTGTCATATCGTAAAGCACGGGATTTGTCCAGGTATCGCCGCCCGTGTAGTATTTGTAATAATCTGCACGGTATTTGTCCGTCTGATATATCATATTGTGCGCTTCTTCCTCTGTGACCCCCAGCTTTTCGGTAACGGATTTAACGCAGTACGCACGGGGTGCTTCAATATAAACGCTGACAACATTGTCGTAATCCCGAAGCAGATGATTTGCACATTTTCCTATGATAATGCAGGACTGATTTTTTCCCAGCTCACGGATTATTTTCGCCTGAATGTTGTAAAGATTAACATCGGACGTAAAGCTTCTTTCCGTAGGCTCGACGATATCGTCCTTATTGTTGGCTTTCATCAGACGCTTGATAAGATGATAGCCCCTGAGCTTTTCGTCGACCTGAAAGAAAAGGTCTTTTTTGATACCGCTGTAATTTGATGCCATTGCAAGTATCTGACTTTCGTAACAGGGAATTCCGAGCCTTTTTGAAAGGTCAAGACCTATCTGCTTTCCGCCGCTGCCGAAGCCTCTTGCTATCGTTATAACGTAATTATCCATTATAACATCACCTTTCCGGAGTTTTCTGTGTTCTTCATTTGATGTTTAGATTATAACACACAAATTCCTGCATTAAAACCCGAATAATCAGATAAAACACGGCAAAAAACAGCAAAATTTCTATTTTTATGAAAGTTGGAGGAGAAAATTATTCATTATGAGTCTTGAACTGCGTAGGCGTTACACCCGTCATTTCCTTGAATATCTTTGAGAAATAATCCACCGTCGAATAGCCCAGCATATCGCTTATTTCGTAATTTTTGTAATTTCCCGTTTTCAAAAGCGACTTTGCTTTTTCGATTTTTACAGCCGAATAGAAGCTGTTAAAGCTCACTCCCATATGTGTTTTAAAAAGCTTTCCGAAATAATCCTTGCTGAATCCGAAGGCTTCGGACATCTCTTCAAGGGTGATTATCCTGTCGGAATTATCGGAAAAATATCGGCAGATATTGTATACCATACCCTCCTCGGGGACGGCGATGCCAAGGCTTTTTGCGGCAGCCTTTATCTCCTTTGCGATCTCCTTTGCGATCTCCTGCTTTGAATCAAGCTTTTCCTTTACACGCAGGAGCATTTCCCTCAGCTTATTGTCCTCGGCGGGCTTTAAAATGTAATCCGCAGCCCCCAGAACAAGCCCCTGACGTGCATATTCAAATTCATCATAGGAGCTTACAAGCACCACCTCGCTTTGAATATTTTTTGAACGCATTTCACGCAAAAGCTCTATGCCGTCAATAAATGACATCTGTATATCGGTAAGGATAAGGTCGTACTTTTTCTTTTCAATAAGCGCAAGTGCGTCCTTTCCGTTGGACGCCTGATCTTCAATGCAGAAGCCGCAGTCGCTCCACACCTTTTTCTTTGAATATATAAATCTGAGTGCGGAATCATCTTCAACGATAAGTATTTTATACATCTGTATTCCCCTCTCCCAAAACTGTCAAAGCACTGTCAAAATCATATTTGCTGACCGCTTCACTTAACCTTGCGAATGCGCTGTTATCCATATTCCGACGGAAAATATCGCTGTATTTCTCAAACCATTCCGCCGCATAAATGTCATAATCGGCGCAAAGCTCAATGAATTTTTTCTTTACATTTTCATAGGGCAAAACGTCGGAAACGCCTTTTTTCCTGCTTTCAAATGCCGAAATAAAGCCGTCAAGCTCTTTTATGGTGTCGTCCCAGACCGACTTAAAATGTTCAAGAGAAGTGTATTTTCCGCTCAGAAGCTCGTCATGCAGCTTCCCGGCAGCGTCACATAAAGGGTAACAGCACATATTCCCCGACATACCCTTAATATCGTGCAGAATGCTCCGTGCAGTATCGAACCGACCGCTTTTTATATGCGACTCTGCATAGCTGCAGCTGTTGCGCTCATTGAGCATAAATTTCTTGACAACATTATACAGCAGCTCATTTTTCCCACCCAGATTTTTCAAGGCTTCTTCAATGGAAAAACAGCTGTCACGGTCAAGCAGATCTTCCGTTTCACGGTTAGAATATTCATGACCGAGGAATTTGTAAATGACGCTTTTTAGCTTTTCCGCACGGAACGGCTTTGTGAGATAGCCGTCCATTCCCGAAGCGATTATCTTTTCCCGTGTGCCCGACACAACATCTGCCGTAAGCGCAATAACGGGAACCTTTACACCCTCCGCTCTAAGCTTTTCAGCAGTTTCATAACCGTCCATAACGGGCATATGCAGGTCAAGAAGAATAAGGTCGGGAGATTGCTCCAATGCAATGCGGAGAGCATCATTTCCGTTATCTGCGGTCATAACATTCAGCCCGAAGGAACCTAGAATTTCACATTCAATATCAAGATTTACGGCGTTATCGTCCACAAGCAAAATGTTCTTTTCGGGCATATTGGAAATATCCGCAGTATCGTTTGCCTTTTTGAGAGTCCCCTTTTCAAATTCCGCCTTGAAACGAAAATATGAACCGATACCCTCCTCCGATGAAGCGATTATGTGGTATTTCCCGCCGCTCATTCCCTTAACGATAAGGTCGGAAATGGGAAGTCCCAGACCCGTTCCGCCGTATTTTCTGGTAACGCCTTCATCGGACTGTATGAAGGGCGAAAATATCTTCCCAATGTCCTCCTTTCGTATTCCGATGCCGCTGTCACGGATACCGAATTCCACCACATACCGCCCGTTATTCATTCCCATGTAAACTGCGGACAGGGTGACATTCCCCTTTTCGGTGAATTTTACCGCATTTCCCACAAGATTAACAAGCACCTGCCGTAACCGCAGAGGATCTCCCGAAACAGCGTCGGGAATGTTTTCGGAAATGTTTAGAAGCAGCTCTATCCCCTTGCTTTTTGCCGTTTGCTCCATCATTTCATATACTTCATTTATGAGCAGATTCAGCTCAAAGGGAACATTTTCAAAGGTCATATTTCCCGATTCTATTTTAGAAAAATCAAGGACATTGTTTATAAGTCCCAGGAGATTTTCCGATGCCGTCCCGATACCGTGAGTAAGCTTTTTCTGATGCTCATCAAGCTCTGTTTTTTCAAGAAGATAAAGATAGCCCGTAACGGTATTGAGAGGTGTGCGAAGCTCATGGCTCATCTGTGCGAAAAACTGAGTTTTAGCTTCATTTGCATGGTCTGCACGTTCCTTTGCAATGCGCATATTTTCTTCTGCCTGTGCCCTTATTTTCAACTCTCTGCACAGCACCAGCGACAGGTGATTGAACACCTCACCGAACCGAAAAAGCTCCGCCGAACCGCCCGGAACAACACGCACTCCCGACAGCTCCGCACTTGAAATATTGTCCTCAATATCCGAATGGGAAAGCGTGTCGGAATAGCGTTCAATGGGCTTTATGTAAAAATAGTTTATGCCCATAATTATCATGCCCACAAGGATTATTACCGCCGCCGAACCGATTATCTGCACATATGACGCAAACGCAATGCCCCTTGCAGCGTCCTCCTCCGCCTTGTTAAGACGGTCAGCCATTGCCGCCTGAAATTCCTTTATAGGCGAAATTATCATGGATTTCGATTCATTGTAAAAAGCATCGTAAAGGATAGCCTCCGCTTTTCTGCCCATTTCGTCCGCCGACATTTTTTCATATTCGGCGGGAAGAACGCATTCCTCCACCATTTTTACGTAACCGAAAAGTTCCTCATTATAGAAATAATCATCGGCGGTCTTTCCGTCGGAAATAAGCTGCAGCTTCATTGAAATAGTTTCGGTATTTATGAGCATATCCGAATACTGCTTTGCCTTTTCCAGCAGCTCGCTTTCGTTTGACGGAGGACCGTAAGCGTACAGCTCTTCAATTACACCATCTCTGGTTTTTGAGGAATAGACCTCATGCCAGTAGTTGTACAAATGTGTAATATCCCCCGTGACGGAATATCGCCTTGCCTCGTCCGTAAGATAGTCGGAGGCGTCGGCAAGCTTTTCGCCCAATGCCCGCAGTGCTTCGGAATTTTGCCTTGCATCGTCCGCAGCTTTTATGCAGCTGTTCATATATCTTCCGCCCACAAGCATAATGGTAATAACGCAAAGAAATATCATCACGGTAATAAGAGAAAGAGTCCTGCTGCTGAATGTATTTTTCCTGTTCTTTTTCATTTATTTATCATATCCTTTTGCAAGAATAAACTCTGCTACTTGCAGAATTTTACCATAGATAACAGTGCTTGTCAATGACATATTTTTTAATTTACAGAAAATTCTCTTATTTTTGCTGTGTTTTCTCTGCTTTTTGCGGTATCAATCGAATTAACGCTGTGATATAATAAATTCAGCAAAACAGGCAGCAGCAAGGAACAACGGCGTTCGTGCGGATATTTTTCCGTGCAAACGCCTTATTTTTATCCTATAAAAAAGGAGCGATATAAAATGCACCTTACCCCAAGAGAACAGGAACGCCTTATGACACATTACGCAGGCGAACTTGCAAAACAGCGCAAAGCAAGAGGTTTGAAGCTCAATTATCCCGAAGCGGTGGCATACATAACCTCGGAGCTTCTGGAGCTTGCCCGTGACGGTCTGTCCGTTACCGAGCTTATGAGCAAGGGCAGGCAGCTTTTATCCGCAGATGACGTTATGGACGGCGTTGCGGAAATGATACACGAGATTCAGCTTGAAGCCACCTTCCCCGACGGCACAAAGCTTGTGACAGTCCACGAGCCTATCATTCCGAACAACAAAATTATCCCCGGAGAAATGCTTATTGACGACGGCGAAATTACCATCAACCAAGGCAAAAATGCAATCGAAATTACCGTTACCAACACCGCCGACCGCCCCGTTCAGACGGGTTCACATTTCCATTTCTTTGAGGTAAATAAAATGCTGGAATTTGACCGTGCCGCTGCATTCGGAAAACGGCTTGATATTCCCGCAGGAACCGCCGTGCGATTTGAACCGGGCGAAAGTAAAAAGGTAAAGCTTGTGGACATAGGCGGAAAGCGTGTCGGAATGGGGCTTAATGACCTTACACAGGGCTGCTTTGACGATGAAAGCGTCAAGCGTTCAGCTCTTGAAAAGGCAAAAAAGCTAGGCTTTAAGGGGGCATAAAAATGTTTAAAATGAGCAAAAAGCAGTATGCCGATATGTACGGTCCCACAACGGGCGACAGAGTGCGCCTTGCGGACACTTCCCTGATTATCGAGGTGGAAAAGGACTATACCGTTTACGGCGATGAAGCCAAATTCGGCGGCGGAAAATCTCTCCGTGACGGCATGGGACAGTCCTGCACCGTCCCCGACAGCGAATGTCCCGATACCGTTATCACATCTGCACTTGTGGTGGATTCCACGGGAATTTACAAGGCGGACATCGGCATTAAGGACGGCAAAATTTGCGGCATTGGCAAGGCGGGAAATCCCGATATTATGGACGGTGTAACGCCTTCGCTGGTGTTCGGCGCAGGCACGGAAGCTATCGCAGGCGAGGGGCTTATTCTCACCGCAGGCGGTATTGACACGCATATCCATTTTATCAGCCCAACGCAAATTGAAACCGCACTTTATTCGGGAATTACGACCATGATAGGCGGCGGAACGGGTCCCGCAGACGGAACAAACGCCACCACCTGCACTCCCGGAAAATTCAATCTCGAAAAGATGATAGAAGCGGCTGAGGAATATCCTATGAATTTGGGATTTCTGGGAAAAGGAAACAGTGCAGACACCAATACCCTTGCCGAACAGATTGAAGCGGGTGCCTGCGGTCTGAAAATTCACGAGGACTGGGGTTCAACGCCTTCCGTTATTGACAGGGCACTGACTGTTGCGGATAAGTACGATGTTCAGGTTTCCATACACACCGATACGCTTAACGAGGGCGGATTTGTGGAGGACACGCTGAATGCCATAGGCGGAAGAGTTATCCACACCTATCACACCGAAGGCGCAGGCGGCGGACACGCTCCCGATATTATCAAGGCGGCGGCGTTCCCGAATATTCTGCCGTCCTCCACAAATCCCACCATGCCCTTTACGAAAAATACCATTGACGAACATCTTGATATGCTTATGGTTTG
>JAEDOB010000111.1 GCA_016302225.1 Oscillospiraceae bacterium
CTGTACGCAGACTCTGTATATTTCACTCCCGCTGCTCCCGTATTTACCGCTGCACCATCTGAGGACAGAATTTACCTGACATGGAACGCCGTAAGCAATGCAGTAAAATATAAGGTAAGCTATCGTGTAAAGGGCACCGATTCCTGGACTGAACAGGAAACGAACGAAAAAAATCTTAACCTGACAGGACTTTCTCCGGAAACCACCTACGAGGTAATTGTCACCGCATGCGGCGGTCAGCTTTGGTCGGACTATACCGATGAAAATATTCAGACCGTAACCACCACAGCTGCCGTTTACCCCGACCTGCCCGTATTTACAGCAGAACCTTCCGAATTCTCAATAACCGTTAATTGGAACGGTGTCAGCACTGCCACAGGATACAGAGTATGGTTCCGTGAAAAAGGCGCCTCCGTTTTGAAGTACAGAGAAGTCTCCGCAAGCTCGGACTATTCAAAGGAACTGACCTCTCTTACACCCGGAAAAAGCTACGAGATAATCGTTACCGCATATAACGGAAAGCATTGGTCGCAATATACCGATGCGGATATTATGACCGTAACAACTGTTGCCTTGCCAAAGCCATCATTCACGGCTGTGGCGGGGGATAAACACAGCACGATCGTTGTCAGCTGGGACTCTGTAGAAAATGCAGACAACTATGAGATAAACTACCGTATAAGCGGTTCCTCCGACTGGTCGACATCATGGACAAGCGGCAATAAGGTTACTATTGATAATCTAAAGGGCGGTTCTCTTTACGAAGTCGCAGTTAAAGCACGTATCAATTCTGTCTGGTCTGAATATACCGATGAAGATATTGTTACCGTAACTCCGAATGCTCCGCTAAAGGTCAATGTCACGGCAACACCCGGCATAAAAGCCGTTTTACTTGAGTGGGAACCCGTTGAAGGTGCGACTAACTACAATGTGTACTGCCGCAAAAAAGGTCTGTCTGCATGGTCAAGCTATTACACCGCCGATACAAAATATATCGTCAGATCTCTCAACACCGATACTGAATACGAATTTCTTGTTAGAGCATATGTCGATGGAGAATGGACCTACTGCTATGATGATTACATCCTTACCGTCGTTACCCGTAATGCTTCAAATCTAAAAAATCCCGAATTTACAATTGTTCCTTCGCTGAACCGGATAACCGTATCCTGGGACAGCGCAGCTGATGCGGAAAAGTACAAGGTATACTATCGCCAAAACGGTTATACCAATTGGTCGGAAAAGGAAACTTCCGACACCTCATATACTTTAAGCGGGTTAAAAAGCTCCGAAAAATACGATCTGGTCGTTTCCGCATATATCGGAAATACCTGGCTGGAATTTGCCGACGAGGATATTAAAACTGCATCGTCCCTGCCCATGGAAAAGCCCATAGTTACGGCAAAAGCGGGCGTAAACGGCGTTACTCTTTCCTGGAATGCTGTCAGCGGTGCAGAAAAATATGACGTGTATTACCGTAAAAGCGGCGAAACATCATGGCATTATGAGTCCTGCACTGCCGAAACCTCCTACACAATGACGGGTCTGATGAGTGATACTGCTTATGAATTTTACGTACAGGCAAAAAGCAGCCTTGAATTCTCAGGCAGAAGCAATACTGTAACGGCAACGCCAAAAAAGTCCATATTAAAAGCTCAGGCGGGACTTCACAGCGTCACACTTACCTGGGACGCTGTTGATGGAAATACAAATTACACCGTTTACTGCCGCAAAGAAAACGATATTTGGAAGACCTTTGAAACCTCCGATACAAGCTATACCATTACCGATCTGGAGGGCGGAATTCCCATTGTCTGCAAGGTCGTCCCTGAAAGTTTTCAGTACCTTGATATTCAAACCGATGAAGTCACCGTAACACCAAAAGCCTTTGAAAAGCCCACAGTCACCGCCGTTCCGAGTGAAACCGCTGTTACCCTGAATTGGAACGCCGTGGAGGGAGCTACATACTATAATGTGCTCAAACGGCTGAGCGGTGCTTACTCATGGGATAACCCAATTAAGACAAGCGGCACAAGCTATGAATTTACGGGACTGACAAGCGGCACAAAGTACGATTTTGCCGTTCTGCCGTGCAATGATGCTTACTCCGATACTTGGGCAGCGACAGACGATATTGTCACAGTAAAAACGGGATCGTATCCGCCCGCAAAGCCCGTATTTACGGTAACACCGAATACTAACAAAGCTACTATTGAATGGCAAGCCGTTAATGGTGCAACGAGCTATTATTTGTACTACCGTCTGAACGGTACGGAAGAGTGGGTATCCGAAAGCTGGGGTAATAATAATTTTTCCCGTACATTTTACGGGCTTGCAGGCGGCGAAAAATATGATTTTCTCGTTCGTGCATGTAACGATTCGCTGTTGTCGGAATTCACGGACAGCGACATTGTTACTGTAACGATACTGTCAGACAAATCCGAAGATCCCGAACCCGATGACCCCATTTCCGCATTTGTCGAAAGGCTCTATCTGAACATTCTCAACCGTCCCTCCGACCCTTCAAAGGTATCGCACATTGACAATCTGAACAGCGGCGAATCTGCCTGCAAGGTGGCTTACGACTTTGTGTTCAGCTCGGAATTCGCAAATCTGCCTATTTCAAATGAGGAGAGAGTCAAGAGAATGTATCTGACCTTCCTTAACAGAGAGGCTGACCCCGCAGGTCTGGCGGACTGGACAGAAGTGCTTGACAACGGCTGTTCTGTCGGACATATTTTCTACGGCTTCACGCAGTCAGATGAGTTTACGAAAATATGCAATGAATACGGCATTAACCGAGGAACATGGGAGTACACGGAAAACCGTGACAGAAGCTCCAAGCTGACAGCCTTCGTTTCACGCTTGTACACCAAGGCAATGGGCAGAAACTACGATGTAAACGGTCTGAACGACCACACAGGCAGCTACCTTGAAAATCACGACCTCTATCAGCTGGCGTACAATTTCATCTTCTCGCAGGAATTTATTGATAAAAATCTTTCCGACGAGGATTTCGTGGACGTAATGTACCGCACCTTCTTCGACAGAGAAGCCGATCCCGACGGAAAGGCTGACTGGCTCGGAAGAATGAGAAGCGGCTGTTCCCGTGAGGAAGTGCTGGCGGGATTTGTTGGTTCGCAGGAATGTGCCGAGCTTGTGGCTAAGTTTGGTATCTGAATAATTTCCGATTTCCGTTTTACAGTAATTGAAAATCAAAAAATCCCCGGATTTGGTTTACCATTTCCGGGGATTTTTTTGCAGAAAGCCGCTCTTAATTTTTTCAAGAGTCAGTCGGTATTGCTTTGGCGGTGAGGGTCTATTTTGCATTACCGTCGGAGTCGATGCCGGTGCAGTTTTGAATATCAAGATCAATATAATGATATTTCACGACCTCCTTTGGCGGCAGGAATGGCAGGAACGCTTCCTCCTCTTCAATATACTCAAACTCTGTTCTGATAATTCCCTCTTCCGTGGAAATATTTCTGAATTCCGTGTTTTTTACGGTAATATCATATGAAGCTGTATTTCCGATAATAAGATAATCGGGAACTGACCAGCTGCATGACGATGAATTTCCCGCATCTGTAAGTGAAATATCTGCAAATACGCAATTTTCTATTTCCGCCGAGCCTGCAAAAGCTATAGGATATGAACGGGGATCCTTGCCAATCCTTGGCATTGCATATCTTAGCGACCAATTTGTAAATTCGCAGTTCTTTATCTCGGATTCCATAGCATCTACATATGGCATACCGCCGTCCAGCTTGCAGTTTTCCATTTTCAGATTACCGCAGTCTATCATTTTGCCGCAGCAGTTTTTAAAGGTACAATCCGAAACCTCAAGCCATCCTTTAGTCGAAACAAATAAGCCTGCTTTGCAGTCCTCGAAAACACAATTTTCCGCCTTTACGGTAGTTGCACCAACATTTGCTGCAATCATACAGTTTCTGAATGTGCAGTTTTTCAGCGTGCTCATTTGACCAACACTGAATATCTCATTAGCAGAAAAATTTTCAAATGTACAGTTCTCCACGCTTGCACCCCGACATTTGAAAATATAGTGATCATTCTCCTCAAACCTTGTACCTGAGTGAGTAAATTTCGAATCATTCATAAAGACAAATGTACTGCTTGCAAGTTCATAAACACAAAGAGCATAATCAATCTTTCCGTGACACTTAATGAATTTCAGTGCCGTACCTCTTTCGGAGCTGTAATCGGTAAACTCCTTTGGCACATTATATGACGGTCCTTCATATATAATTGAGTTGCATTTGCTTAACCGTTTACAGAAGCCTTGCTTTGAATACAAGCAATAACAGCCGTTAAGCTCAGTGTTCATAAAGGTAATGGTAAGGTCATCGCCGTAAATAAAATATGACTCCGATTCGTCCGAACCGTGATATGTCAGTCTGCAATTCATTAGTGTGATCTCTGCATTGTTTCCGTATATAGCCGCAGGCAAAGTAGGGTCAACACTTATATCGCAATTATATAAAACGATTTTTGTTTCCTGTGCAAGATATATCATTGCTTGAAAATCAAGGCGGCAGTCCATAAACTCTATTTCATCATCAACGAAAATATCCTTATCGATCACCTTTAATTCTCTTTCGTCACCTTCATTATTCGGAGATTGCTTTCTCATTTTGTCAGCCAGTGAATAAAAATAACGTCCCAGCTCACCCTTTGTTTTTTTAGCCTGCTCCTTGAATCTGTATTCAAGCTGATAGTATGCGTTGTCTATATCCAAACGGCTTAACCAGCTGCCAAAAATGGGAACTGCATGGAAAAATGCACTGATAGCTTCGTCCATTGCGTCGGAACAGTCATAGAATTTGTCAAAGGATATGTTTATATCAAAATCCGTTCCGAAATCCTCAACCTCAACTGAAATTGCCGAACAAAGCTTTTTATAATAATCCATTGCTTCGGACGCTCTCTTGCGGTATTCCTTCTCTACATTGCCGATAACCTTCTGCAAATGCTTTGAAGCTGTTTTCATAATGAAATTCTTGAAATCCGCAGAATTTGCATTTGAACTGTTAAGCTGCTCCTTTGCACCGTCACAGCAAAATTCATACCATTCATCAACTTCTTTATCTGAGAATTCCGTAAGCTGCGCCGGCAGCTTAGCCGCCACAGTTTCCCAAAGGTTAGACTGAATTTTCAAAAGTATCTCCTCACGTCCCCGCCTGGGTGCTGCCTCCGATGACCCCAGAAGCTTTTTGGAAACGCTGACAGTTTGGATAATATCCTTTTCCGTCAGACCGATAGCGCAAAGCTCCGCTGTCAAAGCAGAAATAGACTGCTCAACATTTCTTGCATCGCAATGAGTCAGACATACAATAACTCTGTTTCCCGAATCAAGCAGGAGCTTTATCTGCTGCCTTTCAAAGTCCTCAATTCGTGCAGATCTTGCGGATATGCAGTAGAGAATTGTGTGGAACCAATCGCAAATATCCGCACAATCGTGAGCAGTCACCTCGTCCATAATAAGCTTTGTCCAGCGGTCAGCTTTATCAGCTTCAAGCCCCCATGTGTCAAAAACATAAACAGTCATTCCCGAGGGGTGTTCCATGGAATATTTGTAAATTTCCTCTTTTGTAACAGGCTTTCCGCTGCCCGTTTCCGCCAGCTGCTGGTCGAATATGTAGTTTAACAGCGAGCTTTTTCCAACGCCCGATTTTCCGATTATAAGGACGTTTGTGCTGAAATTATCAACCTTTCCCGACATATCATCATACCTCTTTTCAAATTATTTGTGCATAACAGAGTCAATTATACTCTGCACAAGATCGGACTGTCCTATTTCCTTTATGGTATCTGCAAATCGGCTCGATGTAAGGAAATCGACGAATTCCACATTTTCTCCATTCTCACGCTTCTTTGCATATTGGTAACATATCTCGGACAGTGCCAGACCCATTGATACCGTTATAGAAGCCGCAACAAAAGAGTTTGCAACACCGCCCGCAACACTTCCCAAACCCGGGATAAGCTTTAGCAGCTGGTTACCCAAAGACTTTGCAAGCATCTTTCCCACCTGAGAGATGACCGTCTGCTGAATAACGGCGGTCGCAACAGATGAAAAATTTGCAACGTTATACGCATTGATAATATCCGCCGCCTGCTTTATCTGCATAGGAACAAGCACCGCACAGTCGGAAAACGGCAGAGGTATTGCAGCGGCAGCAATGGACAGTCCCGCATATATGGGGATAATCACCTTGGTGACCCTGTCCTTCTTTGCGTCAAGGTCAATATTCAGCGAAGCTATCATAAACGACTGCGACGCTTCACCGCAATGCTCAACAGCCCATTCCATCATGTCGTCCCGCTGATCGTATGGCTCAAGAGCTTCCTTCAGGTCGGGGTCGTCCGTAACACAAGTGGCAAAATGCGGAACATCGGGAAATTCCGATTCAGCAACACTGACAAGACCGTCCAGCTCGTCCTCGTCAACGGAATCTATCTGCGTAAATACGATAGCCACAGGAACTCTTGCACGTATTTCATTTATAACGGTAATATCGGTGTCCGTAAACCGCTTGTTTGCCGCACTTATACAGTACCATACCTCGTTTATGAAATCGCCCGTGTTTTCCATTCTAAGCTTGTCGATTATACCGATGATATTGTCACGGAAATACGCAAGCTTTTCGTTGCCGATCTCATAGCCCTCACTGTCGTACAGAACCACGTCCAACTCATCACTTGCGTACCGCTGAACTCCCCTTGTTACAGGCACACCCTCGCTTACAACAGCCACATTTTTCCCGAAAATATCATTGAGCAGACTGCTTTTTCCGACACCCGTTGCACCGCATACAAGAATATTAGGCTTTTTCATTGCCGCTTGACTGTTTGCAAATTCCCGGTCAAAATCAAACTGTTCTGTCCTGAAATTCATTTCCATTTTTACTTCCCCGCTTTCATATTTTACACTCAAATTTGCTGCAATACTGTCCTGCAAGCATTACTCTGGAATTTGTCAGCATACATCTTTCCTTTGCCTTGGGGTCGAACTCCCATTGTCCGTATCTCGGCGAAACAGGTCTGATGTGCGAATTTG
>JAEDOB010000112.1 GCA_016302225.1 Oscillospiraceae bacterium
CAAAGTTACAAAGGTCACAGAAGCGGTTGAGAGAAAAGAACGCAGAGCAAGAAATGCAATTTTTTTAACACTCATAACAGAAATACGCTTACATGATAGTCTATATGCTGATAGGAGATTAGTATAATACATCACACAGGCAGCCGAAAAACGGTTTATTGTATAATCCGATTATATCACATTTTCACCCAAAAATCAATCGGTTATTTTCGGAAAACATAATTATATCAAACGTCAACTCAAATTCGGCTAAAAGTAAAATAATTATTGCCGTTTACTATACTTAATCGTTTTCGCAAATTGGATATATTTTACTGTTGCCTTTGGTGAAAAGAATGGCATTAGTTCAAAGTTGTTAATTTTTATTGACATTGTTGTTAGTTTTGACAATTTATCTGTGATAACTTTGTGAAAAAAGCAGATATTTTTATGAATAACTTAAAAACGCTTGATTTTTCCTTAAAAATATTGTTTAATAATATGTGAGGAATAAAAATCTTTTCTACATTTTATTCGATTTCTGCGCCGAATAAAGCTGTCTTGTACGGACAGACGTGAAACAAGCTTTCACAATGCGCAGTACTGATTTAAGGAGGAAAAAATTATGAACAGCAAGAAGATCATGGCACTGGCTATGAGTATGGCACTTGCTTCCACCGCTCTCAGCGGCTGCGGAGGCAACGGCGGCACAACAGACAACAGCGGCTCGTCCGATAACAGCGGCTCGGGCGACAGCGGAAAGGTTATGAAGACCATTTCCGAGATCGACGCAGAAGCTCTCAAGGGCACTACCGTTACTCTTTACACCCACATGGGCAACCGTGTTCTCGGTGAGGAGAAGAAGGACGAAAACGGCAACACCTACCGTGACGAAAACTATGCTTATCTGAAGCATCTGGCAGAGCAGTTTGAGAAGGATTACGGTATCCACATCGACCTGCAGGTAAACTCTACCGAGGATGATATTCGTCCTCTGCTCCAGACAGCCGATCCCTCTATCGATATTTACACATCTCCCAACTGGAAGATCGAGGAATGGCAGCAGTACGCTGAGCCTTACTGCACTCTTGACGAGGGTAAGGAATACTACGGCGATTATGCTGCAACTATGTACAATGACGGAAAGTACATCTACGCTCTTATGCCCGCAAAGACCTATAACAACGCCGTTGTTTACAACGAGGAAACCATCAAGCTTGCAGGCTATGACAAGATACCCACAACTAAGGCTGAGTTTGAGGACCTCTGCACAAAGCTCCGTGAGCTGGGCATTGACCCCATTGCTCTCCACAGAGTTGAAAACTGGCCTCTGGCTACTCTGCCCGACTTTGCTAACTATGTAGCAGGCAGAAACGACGCTTATCAGTCCATGCTCAAGAGCGATACTCCCTTCAGCCCCTCCGAGCCTATGGGACAGACCATCAAGATGTACACCGAGTGGAAGTCCAAGGGCTTCTTTGAGGCTGACATCTACACCGACTTTGGTGTTGCTATGGACGTTGTAGGTAACGGCAAGGCTGCTATGATGCTCTTCGGCGCATGGGTAGTTCCTCAGATCCAGGGACGCTGCCCCGAGGGAACAGATCCTTCCGTTATCAAGTTTGCTCCCGCTCCCGACTTCGGCAACGGTCAGTATGTAATGGCAGCAGCTGCTGACAGCTACGCTATCAACAAGGGCTCCGACAATAAGGACGGCGCAAGACTCTTTATCGAGTACATCTCCGAAAGCCCTCAGTATTTTGCAGACAGCGGCTTCATCGCAATGAAGAAGGGCGTTACTCCCGTAGTTCCCGAGCTGTACAAGCTTATTGACGAGGCTGTTGAGGCAGGCACCTGCAAGCCCCTGTTCGCATATGCTACAAACGCTAACTCCATGAACAACGAAAACGTTCTGACAGAAGCAGGTCTGCTTGAGGACTTCAAGTACGCAGGAAACCTCTTCGACGTTATCGACGTTACCAAGGATCCCGACTGGGCTGCTTACGATGCTCAGGTTGAGGCTCAGAACAAGGCTTATGTTCAGGCAAGAGAGGATCTCGGCGTTAAGTGGGACGACAGCCTGGTTGGCTGATAACCGCTTTTTAACCGAATAATGTGATAATGTGCGGCGGCATTCATAAGGGATTTTGTGAATGTCGCCGTATCATACACAGGATACGCAGGTGATTTAATGAAATCTAAAGGCAGATCAATATTTATTTTCGTTTTTCTGGTGCTTCCTCTTTTGCACTTGCTGATATTTTCATATGTCCCCATTATCGGCAACTTCGTCCTCAGCTTTACCAACTGGAAGGGCTTCGGACCTGTTGAATTTATCGGCATAAGAAACTACCGCAAGCTGTTTACCAATCCCGAATATATCGCAATGTTCAAAAACTGCGGCTGGTACTTCCTTGCGGCTATCCCGCAGCTGATATTTGCATTTTTCCTTGCAATTGTCGTAAACGGAAAATTCAGAGGACTGAACCTGTTCAAGGGCATACTGATAATCCCCTATCTCTTAAACGGCGTTATCATCTCCACGATCTTCATCATCTTCTTCAACAACGCAGGTACACTCAATACTATCCTCGGCGCATTTGGACTTGAAGCACTCCAGCATAAGTGGCTGCAGGATCTGGAAATTGTAAACCCCGCTATCGCCTCCATCAGTATCTGGCGATATTACGGAATGAACTTTATTATGTTCTTCGGTGCATTGCAGTCCATTCCCACGGAGGTTTACGAAGCTGCTATCCTTGACGGCTGCAACAAGATGCAGGAGATACGCTACATATCCGTGCCCTATATCAGAAAGGTTCTGTTTATCAATATCCTGCTGAGCGTTTCGGGCTCTATTCAGGTTTTCGAAATACCATACATCATGCTCAACGGAAGCAACGGCACGCTGACTCCCGTTATTATGATACAGCAGGCAATGGGCGACAACAAGGTCGGCTTTGCGGCTGCGCTGTCGGTAATGGTATTCGTTATCGTTCTGCTGGCGGTAGGTCTGCAGAAGCTGTTTGTAAGGGAGGACTGAGCGCATGGTAAAAGAATCTCTTGCATACAAGATAATAAGATATGTTTTCCTGATAATCGCAAGCCTTTTTGTAATTATCCCTCTTGTCCCGCTGATATTCATGGCGTTTAAGACGGGTGCGGAATACTCCGCTACAAGCGTTCTGGAACCGCCTGCAAACTTCCTCAACACCTATAATTTCGTATATGCCATAAAGGTCGGAAAGTTGGGCAAGGCATTTATCAACACGGCGATAATCCTGGTGATTTCCCTGACATTGCAGGTAACCTTCACCTCAATGGTCGCTTACGTCCTCCACCGCTTTGACTTTATGGGCAAGAAGGTCGTTAAGCTGCTGTTTACCCTGACAATGTTTATCCCCGTTGTTGCAACTCAGACGCTCATCTTCCGTATGATGTACGCTGTAAAGCTCATCAATACTATGTGGAGCGTTATTATCCTTTACGCAGGTGTCGGAATTGTCGGAATTTACATTATGCTCAATCAGCTTGACAGTATCTCCAAGGAGCTGGACGAGGCTGCGCTTATTGACGGAGCGGGATATTTCCGCACATTCTTCAAGATCGTGTTCCCCCTGATGAAGCCCGCCTGCACAACGCTGGTCATCATCAACGGTATCGGTCTTTACAACGACTTCTATATCCCGAACCTGTATCTGAACAGAGATGTTCAGACCTTTACCGTTGCGCTGTACAAGTTCTTCGGCTCCATGGCAACGCCCTTTGAGATAGTTTCTGCGGCGATAATCATTGGTATGATACCGATCATGATAGTGTTCATCTTCCTGCAGAAGTATATCTACAACGGTCTTGCGGGTTCTGTAAAGATGTGATCTGCCAATGAAGAAAAAACTCGACCTCAGCACAATTATGTCAATGATACATCTGGTGTTTTTCCTGAGCATCTGCTGCTTCGGGACCATGTATCTGACCGCCTCCATTCTGGCAATTCCTTCGCTGACAGCGGCGTTCGTCATTGGAAAGGACGTTATTTTCAAACGGTTTGATGTTTATGACGGGCTGGTGAAGCGGTTCTTTTCGGAGCTTTTGGCGAATATGCGTATGATGAAATATTTCCCCCTTCAGCTGCTGATTTTTTTGCAGGCAGCGGGAATTTACGCTTCGGAAAAGACGGGAATGACAGGTCTTGTTTACCCCATGGTGGCGTGTATTTCCTTTTGCGCCGCTCTGATAATTTTCGCTGCGGCGTGCAGAGTGTTTGTGGAAACGCCCATGAGCATTACGGAGATAATCATTGCCATGCTTTACAGGGTGCAGTATTTCCTCATAATCTGGGTGTTGATGATACTTTGTATACTGTTTTTCGGAACGGTCATGCTGGGAATATTCTTCTTTGCGGGGGCACTCCTGCTGATGGCGGTGGAAACGGTGGCATTTTTGGATATTCTGGCATTCAAAAAAGCGTCGGATAAGCTGACCGAGGAGGAAATGAACTGCTTCGGTGAGGATTTCATCAAGTCGATATAGCAAAAGAAAACACGGTGCATTTCACAAACCCGAAATGCACCGTGTATTTTTATGCCTTTTTATATTTCAAAGTCAGTTCCTTCATCTTAATAAAGTAAATGACCACAAGCAGAATATCCGCAGCCACCCAAGCGGCGGGGCTTGCAAAGCAGATAGCCGTGTAACCGAAAGTGCCTACCAAAAGGAACGCCACAGCCGTCCTTGCCACCAGCTCGCAAACACCCGCCATCATAGGCAGCAGTCCGAAGCCCAAACCCTGTAAAGAATTTCGCAGCACGAAAAGAATTGCAAGGATTGGATAGAAAATGCCGTTGCAGAAAAGGAACTGCTTTATTTCGCCCATAACCGCCATTTCCTCGGGCTTGATGAACAGCATTGCAATATATTCGCCCAAAAGCGTAACCACCGCAAATGCCGCCACGCTGTATATCAAAATGACAATAAGGCTTTGGGAAATGCCCTTTTTAACTCGGTCAATGCGTCCCGCACCTAAATTTTGTCCGCCGTATGTGGCAAGGGTAACGCCCATTGTTTCCATAGGCTGAGTGACTATCATCTGAATCTTGTTGGCAATGGTGACCGCCGCAACTATCCCCGAACCCAGGGAGTTTACCGCCGTTTGCAAAATTATGGAGCCGACTGCCGTTATGGAGAACTGAAACGCCATTGGCAGTCCCACCGAAAGCAGTCTGCCCGAACAAGCCTTGTTTACCCGAAGCTCGTCCTTTGAAAATGTGAGAATGGGGTAACGCTTTTTTATGTAGATAAGGCAAAGCACCGCCGAAATTGCCTGCGCAATGACCGTTGCAAAGCCCACGCCCAGACATTCCAGCTTAAAGCCTATAACGAACAGCAGGTCAAGGATAATATTCAGCACCGACGCCACCGCAAGGAAGAGAAGGGGAGTTTTGCTGTCCCCCAAAGCCCTTAAAACGGAGGCCAGGATATTGTAAAGCATAGTCACCGCAATTCCGCCGAAGATAACGATAATGTAATCATATGCGGAGTCGATGATGTTTTCGGGGGTGTTCATCAGTTCAAGAAGGGGACGGGTGAAAATCATTGTGAGGGTCGTCAGAACCGCCGAAATCAGGATAGAAAGGTACATGGAATTGGCGACGTGCTTTCTCATTCCCACGTAATCCCCCGCACCGAAGGTCTGGGCAACGGGAATTGCAAAGCCGCTGGTGCAGCCCGTCACAAATCCGATAACAAGGAAGCTTATGGAACCCGTTGAGCCGACAGCCGCAAGTGCGTCCTGCCCCACAAAGCGTCCCACGACAACGCTGTCTACCATATTATAAAGCTGCTGGAAAAGATTTCCCACCAGCATTGGGATACAAAATTGAAGAATAAGTGAAAGGGGCTTTCCCTCAGTCATATCTCTGACCATAAGCGTTCCTCCGTAAACAATTGATTGTATTATTCTATCCCGAAAGTGCGCAAATGTCAAGATATTTTATGCACAAACCTTACAAAATCAAATCGCAAGGCTTGTGCATTTTTCTAATAAGCTGCTGATTTAATTGATATTTTTATTTTCCTTGTTGTATGAGTGATGTATTTAGGTGGCTGTTCCCCCGCCTTCGGCGGGGGAACAGCCATTAATCAAAATTATCTTAATATGTGGCTAACAGTTCGGATTTAATCCGATTTATCCGCAACCTCAAAATCCACCTGTCCCGACGAAACGGACGCCTTGACGCACTTTACACGGACTCTGCCGCCCACCTTGTAAACGGGCTTGCCGTCCTTGGTAATGCTGAACATTCCGTCAAATTCATAGCCCTGACCGAGAGTTTCCAGCTTAACAAGCCCCTCAACGGTGTTGTCAAGCTCCGCATAAAAGCCGTAATCGGTCATTCCGCTGATGATAGCGTCAAATTCCTCGCCCAAATGCGCCTGCATATACTCAGCCATATAGCAGTCCTCGCACTCACGCTCAACACGCATTGCGGTCAGCTCGCAGGCGGAGGACTGCTCCGAAGCCGCCTTTGCAAAGCCCTCGTAACGCTTTTTCACCAGCTTGCCTTCCATCTTGTTATAGCAAACGTCCGTGAGAATGCGGTGGATAGCAAGGTCGGGGTAACGTCTGATAGGTGACGTAAAATGGGCATAATCTTCCAGAACCAGACCGAAATGTCCCAGCGGTTCATCGGAATATTTCGCCTTTGCCATGGAGCGGAGAACCATATTGTTGATAACGGGCTTTAGCTCGGAATCCTCAACGCTTCTCAAAAGCTCGGCAAGATGAACGGGCTTGACTTCGCTAAACTGCGGCATGGTCAGATTCAGCCTGTCGCAGGCTTCTTTCAGATCGGCTATTTTCTGGGGGCTTGGGTCCTCGTGGACACGGTAAACGAAGGGCACCTGACGCTCCTTTGCAGTCTTTGCGGCACAGGTATTTGCCATAAGCATAAACTCTTCGATAATAAGCTCAGCCTCGCCCCGTTCACGGCGTTTAACGTCGATACAGCGGTCGTTTTCATCAAGGATAAGCTTGCATTCGGGGGTGTCAAGCTGGGGTGCGCC